>JALTOP010000301.1 GCA_027000105.1 Planctomycetaceae bacterium
GCTTTGTCCCGTTGGTTTACCTGTCCCACTTTGGAATACGGATCTTCCTTGCCCCGTATTTTGGCCCACCAGCGATTCAAGTCATGCGAAATAGTCCCGGTACCAACCTGACCGAGGCGGTATTGTTTGGAGATATTTTCAATTTTGATCGCTACGCTCATGAGTATTTAGTTGGCAGCAAACAGTTGGCAGTTGGCAGAAATGGGGTTTAGTTTAGTTTTGATTTTAGGGAACGGATTAATCCGTTGATCATGGCTGATTCCGATAAATCGCATCACCAAGATTCACTGCACGCTTTCAAACATCCACATCCTCAAACCCAGCCATAATCTTTTTTCTTTTTTATCTGCCCACTGCCCACTGAAGAATGCCCACTCCCTCAAACAGTGTCCATAAACGTCTGTTCGGTGCGGTTGAAGATAATCACTCCCGTCATCAGGACGATGAGAGTGAAAACGGTTGCGTAGGCGAGTCCCGCAATTGTCGCTTGCCCGGTTCCCAGGAATCCGTATTTGACTGTTTCGATCAGATGGGCAATCGGGTTCCACCAGAGGACAGAACGAGCTTTATCACTGAGCAAACTCATTGGGTAAATGATTGGCGTGGCGTACATCGCCAACTGCACACCAAATTGAATGACGAATGTAAGGTCTCGATACTTTGTTGTCAGCGAACTGAAAATGATGCCGAATCCCAAGCCCAACCCCGCCATGAGCAGGATGAGATAAGGCATGGTCAGAATCCACAGGTTTGGATGGATTAGATCAGTATTGATCAGATAATAAGCAAAAACAACCAGGAAAAGGCTGAATTGAATCAGAAATTTGATCAATCCGGAAGTGACGACCGATAACGGAACAATCAATCGCGGGAAATAGACCTTTCCGAATATCGAAGCGTTTGTTGTGAATGTTGTTGATGTTTTTCCGAAAGAGTCTGCAAAGTAATTCCACATGACGATGCCGGAAAGATAAAACAGCACTTTGGGGATTTCATCGGTACTGATTTTTGCGATATTGCCAAAGATTATGACATAAACCAGCGTTGTCATGATCGGTTGGACAAAGAACCAGATTGGCCCGAGAATCGTTTGTTTGTAAACCGTTACGATGTCCCGTTTCACAAACATGTAAAGGAGATCGCGGTAGTCCCACAATTCCTTCAAATTGATATCCAGCAGGTGCCGCTTGGGACGGATGATCATGTCCCATTGTTCATTCTCCGATTGTTCGGATTGCTGAGCGGATTGCTTTTGCATCGTCAAAGGTATCTCGACAGTTTCAGTCAACCGATTTGTCCTGTACGGGGGTTACCAGGTTCTAGAGACTGGAAACCAGAATATCCTGTTGCCTGTGAGAGAGTGTTTCGTGTAGAAGATTGCCGAATTTCGTCGTGATGACAGATCGGTCAAACTCCTGCACTGCAAGCTGACGGGCGTGCTGGCCCATTCTGTCTGTCAGCTCTTTTTTTCCAGTCAGTGAAAGAATTGAGTCGCTTAATGACCGAGCGATCGTCTGTTTGGGTTGATCAATATCGCAGACTTTTCCGAGTTGTTCATCGATCACAAATTGTGAGAGTTCAGATGTTTTGTTGGCCAGAACCAATAATGGTGTTCCACTGGCGAGAATTCCGTAGACTTTGCTTGGGAACAGGCAGCGTTCCACTCCCGGTTTTATCGAGACAAAGTGCAGGTCGGCTGCGCTGAGGCTTTCTGCGAGTTTTTCGTATGGTTGTTTTCCCATGATTGTAACGTTTGTCAAATTGCCCCGGGCAACTTGTTGAGTCACCGCCTCTTTTTGAACCCCTTCTCCGATGATCACAAAATGGATTTCATTGTGGTCTTTCAAAATCTCAGCCGCATCAATGAGCGATTTCAATTCGTGAGCCATACCCAGATTTCCGGAATACATGACGAGGAATTTATCATTCCAGCCGTTAATCATGCGGAAGGCGTTGTTCTGCTTTATGGGAACAATCTTTGTGGTATCAGTCCAGTTGGGGAGGACTTGCAGAGACGATTTCGGAACGCCGTTCTGTTCGCAGGTCTGCTTCATATCGTCGCTGAGGACAACAACACCATCTGCTTTTTTGTAGCAATCAAACAGGAGTCGCCGAAGTTTCTTGATGAGAAACCCTTCACTCGCCTTTCCCAGCGCCACCGCAACATCCGGGTAGATATCCTGCAAATAGGCAATAAATCGGCATCCCGTTCTCTTTTGCAATTTTCTCCCCAGTAACGCCAGGAAGAAGGGATCGGTTTCGGTGATGACGACATCAGGACACGGAATCAGCTTCATTTTGCGGTAAGCTGAAATTGTGAAGGTGAGCAGGTTTATCAGCCTGCCAGCAATCGCTCCCTTGGCAAACCGCGTGTGATCGACACGATGAATATTGAGCGATGGCCCAAAAGGGTGAGTCTTATCGAGTACCTTTTCTCCATGCAGTGGATGTCCACAAATGACATCGACATCAAAATCCTGAACCAGATCTTCACATAACTGCGTCAGTAACTGCCCCGTTGCCTCATTGTCGGGCCAGAAGGAGCGGTTCAAAAAAAGAAGACGCGGTCGTTTCATTTGAAGGAGTAGCGGTTGGCAATCAGCGGTATTCAGTTGGTAGTTGACTGTTCGGTTAGACTTCGCTGAGGGTGAACGCGTTTGAACCACTCATGAGTGCTTCGACATCTGCGTCGACCATCATGCGGACGAGTTCCGGGAAGCCAACCTTCAATTCCCAGTTCAGTTCCTTACGTGCTTTGCTGCTGTCCCCTAAAAGCAAATCAACTTCAGTGGGGCGGAAGTACCGTTCATCAATTTGGATGAGAACCTGTCCATCGGGCCCAATTCCCCGCTCTTCGACGCCGCTTCCCTCCCATGTGATCGGCAAGCCGACGTGAGCAAAGGCGAGTTCGCAGAATTCTCGTACTGAATGAGTTTCGCCAGTTGCGATCACGTAATCCTGAGGAGTTTCCGCCTGAAGCATCAGGTACATCGCTTCGACATAATCCCCCGCAAATCCCCAATCTCGTTTGGCGTCCAGGTTGCCGAGGAATACACACTCCTGCTTGCCATGATAAATTGCAGCGACTGCCCGTGAGATTTTCCTGGTGACAAAGGTTTCCCCCCTGCGAGGCGATTCATGGTTAAACAGGATCCCATTGACTGCAAACATTCCGTACGATTCCCGGTAATTTCGTGTAATGTGAAATGCGTACGCCTTCGCGGCAGCATAGGGACTGCGGGGATAAAAGGGGGCTGTTTCGGATTGGGGAGTTTCCAGAACCTTGCCGTAGAGTTCAGAGGAAGAGGCCTGATAAAACTTTGCATTCAGGCCAAGTTCTCGCATCCCTTCCAATATTCTTACCACTCCCAAGCCAGTCACATCGCCTGTGTATTCGGGGACTTCAAAAGAAACCTTGACGTGCGATTGAGCCCCCAGGTTGTAAATTTCATCGGGACGAACAACCTTCAAGATACGGTTAATCGAAGAAGAGTCCGCCAGGTCGCCGAAGGTCAAATGTAGTCGGACATCTTCCTCGTGTGGATCCTGGTAGATATGATCAATCCGCCCGGTATTGAAAGAAGAAGATCGGCGAACGACTCCCCAAACTTCGTACCCCTTGCCGATAAGCAGTTCGGACAGATAAGAACCGTCCTGTCCGGTGATCCCAAATATGAGTGCCTTTTTCCCATTTTTCGGTGGGAATTGTCGGTCGATCGTTTTCACAGTTCAGTCCTTTATCATATTCCTGGTCAGTGAGTCAACCAGAGATCGCCTCAGCAATCCCGGTTAATAAATTACTCTTTTTCTGCGACTTCGGTTTCTGTTGCTAATTGCTCTGTCGCCAGTTGCGCGGTTTCGTTTTTATTCCAGTCTGAATTCTGGAACCACTCATAAGTCTGTCTGAGGCCATCTTTCAGGCTGATGGATGGTTCCCAACCGAGCGATTTTAATCTGGAAACATCGAGCTGTTTTCGAGGCGTGCCATCCGGCTTGGTGGTATCGAAATCGATCGAACAATTAGGGTGAACCAGCTCACGAATTGTCTCTGCCAGTTCCCTGATCGATAAATCAACTCCCGTTCCGATATTGATTGTTTCTGCCTCGTTGTAGTTTTCCAGCAGGAACAAACAGGCGTCCGCAAGATCGTCGACATGTAAAAATTCTCGTCGTGGTTTGCCGGTTCCCCAAATGGTGACCGATGAAGCATTAGACATTTTTGCTTCGTGGAACCGTCGAATCAACGCAGGCAGAACGTGAGAGTTTTCAGGGTGGAAATTATCGTTCGGGCCATACAGATTTGTTGGCATCGCGGAAATAAACTGACAGCCGTACTGTTCCCGATAGGCCTGACAGGAAAGGAGCCCGGCAATTTTTGCAATCGCATACGCATAATTTGTCTTTTCCAATGGGCCGGTAAGCAAATACTCTTCCTTAATTGGTTGAGGGCAATCCCGTGGATAGATGCACGAACTTCCCAGGTAAAGCAGCTTTTTCACTTTTGAATCACAAGCAGCCCGCAACACCGTTGAGTGAATCAGTGTATTGTCGTACAAGAAATCAGCGGGGTAATTCGCATTGGCCCAGATCCCTCCCACTTTTCCTGCAACATGAATGACATAATCAGGACGATGCTCTTCAAACCATTTCGAAACCGACCATTGGTCGCGCAGGTCGAGTTCATTCCGACTGGCAGTCAGTATTCTGAAGGCGCCTCTCGATTGCAGTTTCCGCACGAGCGCAGAACCTACCAAGCCCTTATGACCGGTGACGAAAATAGTTGATTCTTCAGTAAGCATTATTCAATTGCTTCCGCCAACTCGACTAAACACCAAGATAAAATCTTGGAGATTTCCGCCTAATTGCAAGCTTCGACTTCCCAGTCATTCAGTTCGACAGAGGCCCCCTGCTGCAGAAAATTGACAGAGATGATCAGACGATCGACACCTCTTCGCTGAAAAACGATTCCGGATGCCCCTTTCATCGGGCCACTCTTTACCCTGACTTTTGTCCCCGGCTGTAAACGGGATTCAATAGTGACTGGCTCTCCGAGTGCAATCAGCGTTTCTATTTGAAGCAGATCGCAACGAAGCGACTCCCCATCTTCCACATCCAGACAACGGGAAACAGTATTTGTGGTCAATGCGAAATGGCGATCTTCTTCGTTTCCGTACAGAAAAACGTAATTGGCAAACAAAGGTACAAAGCTGGTTCGCCGTCTCCCTGACGGGGAGCGATATTTCTTTTCGATAATCGGAGAGTAAAACGGAATACTCTGAGCAGCGAGTGCCCGCATCAACTGCTTTTCCTGCCGAGACATCGTGTACAACGCCCACCATTTCGCCCCCGACCGTTCTGGAGAGGATGTCAATAAATCAGCAGGGTAGAGGTTTATTTCCTGACCAAGAATTGGCATGTTTAAAATTCCATTTTGGGTAATTCGGCGCGCACTCCGTCCCCTTGGGTGACACCCCCCTTTTTTCGCACTCTGTATTTTGACATCCTGTTTACCGCAATCCTTTGCCACCATTCGAGATATCCCTTCCCTGCATCCATTATCACAAGTATTCAGTATACGACTCGATTCCAACTTGCCGCAAGAAACGATCAGCTTACGCGAAGTGGAATCAATCCTTTATTAGTCTTCGCTCTTCATAATTCCTACATTCAATATCAACTGAATGAAATCGCGAAATTGCAGGTATCGCTTCTTCTTTTATTGTTATTCTTTTGAATGAGCAATGTTCTCGGATGGTCACTTTGCTGGAACCGTCATGCATCGCCGGTCGGGTAAGAAAAATCCTCGGGAACCGGGGTGGGAAGCAATAATTCATTTCTCCCGACATGCTCGGTTTATCGATCCAGAGCATTATACGTGGCAGTCATGGCACCGCTTTTAGTTGGGGTTCTGGGATCGGTGTGCTTTCTTCTGGTTCGTCATTTGTTTCTCGCTCAATAATTTCACGAAACTGAATCTCGAAGGCGCGCAAACCTTCTATGAGGTCTGAAAGCCAGTGGAAATTTGATTCCTCCTGGAGAGATTTCCCGACAAGAGACAGGCTGCCCACGCGTCTGTCATTGCTAAAGAAAGGAATATCCATGTTCCAGGAATTTTCATCTTTCTGTTGGTGGTGATTATTCCAAACGGCGTGGTATTCTTCACTGATTACCGGAGAACTGATGTTGAGTTGAACTCTGGTTAACTCAAAACGCTCAGCATATTCGATGAGAGAGTCCCATAATAATTCCCATTCCCGGCTTCCTTGAAAATGGGAGCAAACGGATTGCCCTTTCACATCAACGCTCTCCTGGCCATGTGGAATTCTTACCAGGAGTGAACGAAGAAATGATTTTACTCGTCTGATAAACAGGTCACATTCGTTAAAACCGAATAGTCGCGTTCCGACAAATGCCCCCAATACGGTAAGTGTGCTCATAATGGCAATGGTTTCGCTCTTCAGGGCAACGCTAACCAATGCCCCCGCCGAACAAACAATACATGCCAGTCCGATCGTCAGAACCGTTTTTTGGGGGCTAAAACCGCGACTCTGCAACACGTGATGAATATGACCACGATCCACTGTGTAGAGACTTCTGCCTGTCAATTTTCTGCGGGCAAGTGCCATCAAGACATCGAAAAAAACAATCGCCCATACTGCAGTTGCAGCTGCAATAGCAACTGTCGCAGGTCCCTTGAGCGAACTGCGAATCGCAAGCACACCAAGCAACAATCCGATCGTCATGCTCCCCGCATCACCCAGGAAAATCATGGCTGGAGGCCTGTTGTAAACAAGAAATCCAGCTAACGCCCCCGCCAACATACAGGCCACCAATGATTCCATCGGATGGCCCAGAAAGTGAGCCATTATCGCAAAAGAAATGCTGACCACAATCCCTACGGTTGAAGCCAGGCCATCCGCCCCATCAATCAAATTCATCGCATTGATAATCGCAATGAGCCATAAACAGGTAATCGGGAAGGCAAAAATACCCAGCTCCCAGGTTTGGCCGAACAGCACAAACTTTTCAATGATTGAACCACCGGATACTGCCAGAACGCTGGCGAAAATCTGCCCGAGCAATTTCTGCCTGCCGCGAATTCCGTAGCGGTCGTCAGCTAAACCGATCAGACAAAGCACGAAAGCAGCCAAAGCAACCGCACCCATGGGCAGCCACCGATAATACAGGGCGCTTCTCACTGCAGGCAGGAACGTTCCGGAAGTCACAATAACAATCAACACAGAAAGCAGGACGGCTACCCCGCCGCCTAATGCAACTTCCCGACCATGCAGTTTTCGATGCCCATCAGGCAGATCCACCAAACCGATACGCCTGGCAACTTTTGCTACCAGCGGAGTGAGCGCGATCGAGCACAAAAAACTGAATACGATCGATAAAAACCAAGCCATGATGTCCAACTACGCAAAAAATAGCGGTTTTTATTTCGACCCGCAAATAACCATTAAACACTGAGTCACAATGACTATCTGAACACTGAGGTGGGAAACTGCGTCACCGTGGGGGGATTCATTATTCAAAGATGCAAAGCAGATTCAACAACCTATCTGCCTACTACAAGAAAATTCAACGATTAATTCCACTCGGATGTTTTTTCTACGGATTTCCACCTATACCTGCGCTCTATGTAACGATTCTTGCTCTGGACCACTCCGATAACACAAGACCGTATCGTCGATGATGCGCCAGACCGTTTTGAAGCATGTTTGCGAAAAAACAACTTTCGCTCTGCTCCATCGGCATGAGCTTACTCCCTTGCTTTATCAGAACGCAGGGAGAGCACTTTTCGATAGGCAGCATCTATATCACGATCGTGCGGACTCATTTGGTGAGCTGTTTCAAGTTGTTCGCGGGCGGCATTGATCTGGCCCACCTGAACGAGCATCCGAGCATATTCCTTGCGCCACGTCCCTTCCAGTGGTTTTCTTTGAACCGCTTTTTTGATCAGCTCCAGAGCTGTCTCTTTCTCCCCCATAAAATCTTTGACCATCGCCAGCAGAAAGATTCCAGGCGGACTCTCTCTTTCTTCAGGGTGTTCTTCCAATCGCCTGCTGACGGAAAGAGCAAACTGAAGTTGATCGTCTCGCTTCTCTTTCTGAACGGAAAGCAACTCCCAAATTTCAACCCATATTGAAACATCTGCAGGCAGAATTTTCTGCACAATCGATTCGACAGGAAAGCATCGACGCGCGGCTTCCCATATGCGACCAGTCTCTTGCGGGCATCGAACCATTAACCCTTGAAAAAGCTTCTTCGATTTTTGTTCTTCCCCAGAAATTGCCAGTTCGATCGCACAAATCATCTGAATATCCAGTTCAGACGGTCTCAGCAGTGCGGCACACTCAAGCTGTTTCAATACAGCAGATTGCTCGCCCGTTTGCATAGACGTTTGCATTGAATTGACAATCCCAAGTTCTCTCCAGGCATAGCCGTCAAGTGGATTGACGCGTATGTTACCCATTAGAGAAGACTTATACGTTTCGCTGGCCGTGGATAACGCCCTCTTTTTCCATAGGCGATGCAGTGTTTTTGTCAACGATTCGCGACCAAGTACAGTAAGGGTTAACCTGGCAGGAGAACTGCTGTCCCAGTATCTTCCAATCGTCTTTGCATCTGAAACTCCTTGAGTTTTCAAAAACTCAAGCCGCATCAAAGCCTGATCGATTTGAGCCAGGCTTTCAAAAATCACAAGAGATTCCGGATTTTTTTCGGCTCGGGTTAACAGCTTTCCTCTCAACTCGCGCAACTGGTCACCTGTTGTCTTTGGTATTTCCCGAATACTCCTGGAAACCTGCCGAGCAAGTTTTTCATCTGGGTACGCAGCAGCTGTCACCGCGACGACCGAAGTCATGATAATCAGGCAGCCAAAAGCTAAAACCGGGTTCCACTTCAACTGGAACGAACTGGTCCTACTTTCCACCCGCTCGTCGCTTTTTTCTTTGGATTCTCGAACGACAAACGCGCTGATTGCCCCCAGAACAGCCGCAATACTCAAGTGAGTCGCCGGTCTGGTGATTCCAAAATCAAAGATCGCATGTACCATTTGACTGGTTAAAAGAAACAGAACCGTTATCCCTAATGAATAGCGAAAGCCAGCGATCGTTCGGGGAGAACTCAGTAATTTCCCGGTTAACTGAAACAGGCAGGCAATGGCTGCAACCAATAGCGAAAACCCGATGACACCTAATTCCAGCAACCATTCGACGTACTGGTTATCCGCATTAACGAACCAACCGTAATTTTCGTGAGGTTGATACGGTCGATTTACCATGGAATAGGTTCCCAGGCCTGAGCCCAATAAACCAAAATCCTTAATCGCCGGCCAAGTACTTTTCCAGTGCTGAACACGTGCGATTTCTTCCAGACTGATATCCCGAAGAACCGCAAATCGAGTGAACAACTCACTTCCCCACCCAAACCAGACCGCCAAGGCAGAAAGTCCCGCCAAAAAAACGACAGAGACCAGAATTGCCTTTCCGCTTCTGTAGGCTATGGCCAGGATGACAATCGCAGCAAGCGTTGCACTAAGAATGCCGCTTCGGGAAAGTGAAGCAACGATCCCGGCTGCAATCAAAATTAAGGAAAATCCGATCAGCAATCGATTTTCGCCAGATCGATCAGTCAGGCGATAGTAATCCTGCCTGTTTCGCCCCCAAAAACAGGAGCTCATTAACCCAACGCCAGCTGCCAGGCAAACCAGCAAATAAGCGGATGCGTTATTCCTGTTAACGAACGAAGCAAAAGGCTGCCCACCGTGCTCTAACTGGTAAACACCATAAATGGCACCGTTCCACCGAAACTTCTGAATCATTCCGAACAGGGAAAGGATGACTCCGTTTGCTGTGAGGGCCAGAAAAAGAAAACGCAATCTTCCCGGCGTATTCCACAAAACGCCAGAAAACAGAAAGACCGCAAATGCGGTGGCGTACATGGCAAGAGTTTGTCGAGTTTTAGCGGGAACGCAGGAAACGGAATAGCGCTCATTCTGAGATTGAACAGCCAGATGTGCGTCATCGACCAGTTCAGAGTCAATGACGTGCTCAAGGCGTTCGACAGGATGATTGCTTATCGGCAATAACTGTAAAACGGGGTAGAAAGCAAGGAGCCCGAGCAAAACGGAAAGACGAGAAACAGGGCTCTCGGGCTGCTTGAAGAAAGAAGCCGCACCAACCAGAAGCGATACCAGTAAAAAAGTTCCCGAGGTAATTGTTGCCGCCCAGTAGGGGACACCTCCAATCATCCAGGGGACCGCAAGTAAACCTGCCAAAAAAAGGACACGCGCCAAGCCCGATACTGTGCCAGAGAATCCTGTTTGCGGACTCTCTCCTTGAGAAATATTTGTAAACATTTCGCTATCAACAAAGAAAGTAGTGTTAAACTCACGAATTGATGCTGGACGCTATCCAGTGCTTTTTGCTTGCGAAATGCCACCTGCCAGTCGCTGCTTGCAACTGCAGGAGGACAATCGATTGTCTACTGCCATTTCAAGTTACAGTTTGAATCGAACGAAAGGGCATAGAGTTGATCCGCACGGTTTAATCACTTCCCTCCTTGTCAGGTCACACCAGAACAGCCCGACTTACGGCTTTTCCGGCAAGCCACAATTGGCACAACCGCCACAAAAAGTAAGCCACCCGAAACAGGCAGCTTACCTCAGTTATACTTTTATACTTTTTCGTAAACACTCCGTAGGGCAATGGCTACGGACTGGCGACACCATTATTGTTATTGTTGTCCCCGGCAAGGTATCCGGCCGCACCAGCAGCAGCAGCTCCTAGCAATGCCCCACCGGTACCACCACCGACTCCACCGCCGCCAGCACCAGACCCTCCACCACCTGCTCCGCCGGCACCACCGCCACCAAACGGTGAACCACCAACGCCACCAAACACTCCCGGTCCACCAGTCCCAACATTCAATGACTGATTTACGGTATCGAAATCCTCAGGAGGTGTTGTCCCAGCTGCAGCGATACTGACCGCCTGGTTCATCCCGACGGGAGCAGACCCAATGACCAGATTCGTAATGGCAGAAACGGCACTCTCCAAGACATCAGCCTTTCCAATGAAATCTTTCACCAGAACGGAGATCACAAGAACTCGCTTTTGACCGGTGACAACCATTGTATATCGCCCATTATCGACACCCTGAAATTCAGCAATTCCGTCTTCATCGGTCATACCATGGGAAACAATTTCCTCATTCAACACAAAATGAACCGACAACCCCTCGGTTGTTTGAGCCAAGCCGTACTGATCCAGTAATTCGAGCAGTCGGATACGAACAATGCCATCCGCTCCGCGACCTACCACATCATGCCTGGAAACCAAAAACGTATTATTTTCGTCATATCGAAATTCCTTCTGCGCACCAACGTACCCTGAACGATCCTCTCTGGCACGGGCAAGTAAAGAATCGATGACGGCAGATTCCCGAACAGGAACCAAAGCGAGCTTAAGGTTCACTTCACCCTCTTCAGTTCCCTTCATCAGGTAAGTACCAATTGCAGCGAAGCCATCAGCAGATCGGACAACAATCGAGTAAGCACCGGGAGAGAATTGCGGCACCTGAGCAATCCCGCCAGGACCAACCGGGAAGGTACCAACGACCTTTCCGTGGTGAATCAGCCTCACACTGCCATCATCAATTGGCGGGAGTTGATCAACACCTACATCCGCATTCCCGAGAACAAACTTCATCGCCCAATACTGAGATTCGGGCCTGTCTGACTTCACCGCAGGTACGTCAACCTGCGGCTCGGCCTGGGCAGTCTGTTCGTTAGCCAATTCAGGGAGAAGACTATCATCTTTCTCTGCTTCACCAGCATCAGCTACAGCGGAAACCTCGGCAGAATCAACTCCAACAGTTTCATTTTGGACAGCGGTTTCGTTTTGAGTAATTTCAGTGGAGCTAACGACTTTTTTCACCGTGGGGAAGGCTACGGCGGTGCCGACGGCCAGCATAATGGCGGTTAAAAAAAGCGTCGCAGATGTGGTGACTCGGTTCATTTCTCTCTGCCTTCACGAAGCCCGTACTACTCGTCAATGTTCATTACCACACGGCAATATCACCGATTTCATCCGGAGAATCAATACTCAAGCGATACATTATCCGGAAAATAGGCAATATATGGCGGCAATGCAGAAGAGGTGTTGTGCAAATGTTAACTCTTTGGCTCTTTAGGATAGTGTACATGCAGCACAAATACATCCAGCCTTCCGTTGATATGGGGTATATGGGAAGGATTTTACAATATTGCGGCCAGTAAATCCCCTAGAATCTCCACAACTGGACAGAGTGAAGAAGGTGAAAGAACCGTTAATGCCGATGAAGACAGTAAATCTTTCTCATTTTAACCTGAGCAAAGATTCTCTTTTTGACACGAAGTCGCTTTTCCTAAAGGGAATTTGATGCTGGATCGCGCCAAATTATTCATATGTTCTGGGATGTTACTACTCCCCTTGGGAGTTGGTTGCGCTGGTATAGGGTCGCAACACGGTTCTGTTGCAAGCTTCAATAGCCAGGCAGGGACCTTGCCATCTCGTGAAAGAATGATCGTCATCGCCAAGACATATGAAGAGCAGGGGCACAAGCAACGCGCTCTCACCACCTACCGCCAAATAGCAAAGAGATACCCAAGAAGTGAACAGGGGGAGTACGCTCGCAACAGAATCCTTGCGCTGAACGGTACAGGTGACCAAAAGGACACTTCTCGTGCTGCGGAACGGACGATGCTTGCTGATTCAGCAAGCAGGCAGACTGCTCCGGAAACCGATGGGCAACTCAAAAAAGGAAAAGAGCAGACTGAAACGGCAAAGCTGGAAGAAGCTCCGTTTCCTGAATTACCGCTTCCTGAACAAGTAGCAGAGGTTTCTGAAGAAAATGAAACGAGAGGACTGCCCATCAAAAGTAATTCTGTCATCAGCGGCAATAGCAAAACAGGCGAAAATGAATTTGACGAAAATGCGAAATGGCCAGAATGGTCAAGAGGTAAACTCGCCTCTGCTACGCCTGAAGTTGAGTCAGTAAAAGAATCAACTGATTTTCCGGTAATCAATCCCGCCCCGAGTAGTCACTCGAAAAGGGAGCACCACGAAGAGCATCTCTCGCCCCCGGCTGCTTCTCTGGCCGATGCACCTTCCGAAGAGCAAGAAGCGAGCTTGGATGATGAAGAGCCAACTGTCTCTGCGGAAATAGCTGATCTATCGTCGGAGGACCGCCAGGCGGATCGGACAGAAGTAGAGAATAAAGAAGGCGGCTGGGTGACTTCCCGCAAGGAAACAGCCTCTGTTTCAACAGTCTCCAGCCCGGAAGTCTCTATTGAAACGGAACCGGAAACTGATCTTGAAGTTGATGAAGTTGATACCGGGAAGCAGGAACAAATCAATCATCGTCTTGCTGCCTTGGCATACCTGGTTGGAAATGAAGAGTTTGTTAAAGAAGATGCACTTAAGTCTCTCGAACTCCTGCTGGATCATGAAGATCAACATGTGAGAATTAACAGTGCGGAGGCATTGTTCCGTCACCAGCGCGGAAGTGAAAAAGCAATGCAAGCAATTACCAGTGCATTTTCTTCTTCAGACGAATCGATTCGCTTCATCGCAGTTCATGCTTTAGTCAGCGCATACGAGCAATTACCTGATGAGACAGTTCGGGTGATGGTCTCCCAGCTTGATACTGAATCAACCTCAGTTCAACGTCAGATCGCGCTGCTTCTGGGTGATTTTCGAGGACATGCAAGCACCTTGGTGCCTCGCCTGCAACAAATGGTAGAGGCTCATCCCGACGACGAAGTCAGAAAAGCGGCTCAGTTGTCATTGGTCTGCCTGAAAGAGTAGTTGTGAATCAAAACGTCTTGCGATGCGAATGCAGATTGTATTCGGCCAAGGCTTCGTAGTAGTTCGAAATACTAATACATTGGAATATGAACGTGAAACAGCAATTTCTTAATATCGTTCTGCTAACCTTCGTCGCAGGTAGTCTCACTGGCTGCAGCAGCCTTTGGGATCAGATTGATGAAAGTATTTTCATAATGCGTACGAAGAGTCACGCGAGAAAAGCGTGGAAACATTCGCGGGGAGCTTACAGTTGCCTGGAACACAATCTCAATGATTTCGAACGGGGCTTTATTGCTGGGTACGTTGCCGTTGCAACCGGTGGCGATGGATGCCCTCCATCTTTGCCCCCCAGAAGATACTGGAAGACAAAGTACAGCACACCAAGAGCGAAAAAGTTGGTTGTTGCCTGGTTTGATGGATATCAGCACGGAGCCGCCGCTGCGATGGCCGATGGCGTATCAGCTTCTCGTCGCATTCTGACATCCGGTGAAATCTATCACAAATGCAGAGAACATGTTGAATACGAACCGGGTGAACAGAACCATGATTCTCTGCAGAACTATCCAGAGGTCATTGCCCCGATGCCCGAGCCTGTTAGCTCGCCTGAAGCCAGGCAGCCACTTCCGGATATCAAAGATGTAGACATCCCGTTGACACCTCCCGTCAAGCAATATGTCCCCAAAGAAGATGACCGGAAAAAGTAGTCGGTACAGTCAAAATGACCGTGGCGAATGGAAAGACAAACAGGGCATAAGCCCTGGAGCAGAAATTAACGAATCTTTTCTCGATAATCATTGAGTTTGCACAGGGAAGTGGATCTCAGCAATGGTCAAATCTAATCTAGTTACAAAATTGAGTTGTCTGCTGATATTGGCGACATGTGGAT
>JALTOP010000302.1:0-327 GCA_027000105.1 Planctomycetaceae bacterium
GTTCCAGGAGCGGGCACCGGACAAATACCATGATCGATCTGTATCAAACCGTAACCGGTTGGAATGGGACTACAGTGAATCTGATCGACACCCAACAAGTCGAAACCGATCGCGGCAGCGACAATATCGACAATCGAATCGATCGCACCAACTTCGTGGAAATGGACTTTTTCAGGGCTCGAACCGTGTACCGTCGCTTCCGCCTGCGCAATTGCCTGAAAAATCTGCAGGGCCATTTCGTTCTGGGTTTTCGTCAGGACATCTGAACGTTCCAGGATTTTGTGAATATCACTCAAATGCCGATGGGCATGTTGAGGTGGATGCTCG
>JALTOP010000302.1:337-14243 GCA_027000105.1 Planctomycetaceae bacterium
TGCGGAAAATCCCCCTTTCATCACCTTTTCCACGCGCAGCCGGACACCTTCGAGCTTCAGGGAATCGATCCCGGCTTCGATCTGCTGTTGACTGACGCCGGCATCGATCAGCGCACCAAGTGTCATATCACCACTGATGCCGGTACTACATTCGAGATACGCTATTTTCATACGAGTTTCATACAAGATGGAACATTCCGACAGACGACGCCGTCCCCAGCGGAAAATGAATTACAAAACGGAGCGGGCATATTATCCGGATTTCGCAATTCCCCAAAGACCAATTTTCAGCCCGATGGGGGCGACCAAACCGTTACCGTTTCAGTTCCGGCTTCCTCGCTGCTATGATTCAATCAATGAACGACAATCGTAAAAGTGCGACAAAGGGTAGCAAAATGAGCAGGAACCTCGAAAACGATAACATGGGAAGTGATAACACGGGAAACGTGAAACCCTGGCGGTATCTCGCCGTCTTTGCGGGCTCGCAGGTCGGAAGCGATTCTCAATATTCTGGGCAAGCCAGGAAATTGGGGCAAATTCTTGTCAGGAATCGGATTGGCCTGGTTTACGGAGGAGGTAGCGTCGGTTTAATGGGAGAAATTGCAGACGCGGTTCTGGATTCCGGTGGGGAAGTGATCGGTGTCATTCCTGAATTTTTGGCAACCAAAGAGTTGCTGCACACCGGTTTGACGAACACCATTGTCACCGACGACATGCACTCCCGCAAGGCGAAAATGGCGGAACTGGCCGATGCTTTTATCGCCTTGCCTGGCGGTTTGGGAACGTTTGAAGAACTGTTTGAAGTAATCACCTGGGCGCAATTGGGCGTACATCGAAAGCCGATTGGCTTGCTGAACGTGGCGGGCTTTTACGATCCCGTTTTTCACCTGATCGAACACGCGATTGAACTCGGCTTCATCAAACCGGAACACCGGAATCTGCTTGAATCGGCCGAGTCAGCTGACGATTTGTTCATATTGCTCCGCCAGAAAAAAATGCCGTCACTACCGAAATGGTCAGACCTGAAAAACACATGAACGGGACCCGAATGGAGCCTGAATGGGGCCTGATCCTTCCGCACCATCTCCCAGGTTGTCAGGAGGAATTTCGCATTGCACCTCTGTTTTCTTGCAGATTCTGAACTTCTGGCGGAGTGCGAGACCATCCGCCAGCGACGAAGTGGGCCAGGCGGCCAGCATCGCAACAAGGTGGAGACGGCCATTCGCCTGACGCATAAACCAACTGGTCTGTCCGCTCAGGCGAGTGAAAGGCGATCTCAAGCGGATAACCTGAAAAGAGCCCTTTTTCGACTGAGACTGGAATTGGCGATCAATTTTCGCACAGAGATGCCACCAGCAACGATGATCGAGCATTGGGAACATTCGGAATTGTGGAAAAAGCGATGCAGAAACGGGCGTATCTCAGTCAATTCCGCTCACAACGATTTTCCTGCCCTGCTTGCCGAGGCTCTCGATTGCCTGGCGATGTGCCAGTGGGATCATAAAAAAGCGGCTGAACAACTCGGTGTTTCCCCTTCCCAGTTGATCAAATTCCTAAAAAAGGAAAAGCGGGCGTTCACCTATCTGAACAGGCACCGTAAAGAAACAGGCTTACCCTCTCTTTTCTGATGACATTCTCCTGACAACAACCAGCATCTCGCTGCCAAAGTGGCAGGCTCTACACAGGGCAAACCTCTTTGTTCCTGTAGATGCGGCAGCCTGTGCATTCAATGAGAGACTCATTGGGCTTGTTTTATAGGGTTCTCCAACTTTTTTCTTCTTTGGCATAACAGTTGCCTTGTTGTCGGGGCAGTGGAAGTTCCGTATGTGACATGGCGATACGGAGGAGTTGGAGTTTGGGTCTGCCAAAATGGTTTCCAGCGGGGGCTGTGATCTGCGGTTTGTCGGTGGCAGGCTTTTCTTACTGTTTGATTCAAATTGTCAGGAGTAATTCAATGGCAGCGAATACAGCTGTGAAGATCGTTCCTTTAGGGGATAAGGTTGTTGTCAGGCGTCAGGAAGCAGAGACTACCACCAGTGGCGGTATTGTTCTTCCCGATTCTGCACAGGATAAGCCTCAGCGTGGGGAAGTGATTGCGGTTGGAGATGGTCATGTGAAAAACGATGGCACCAAACTCCCTTTGACGGTCAAGGAAGGAGACCGCGTCATCTTCAGTGCCTATGGCGGGGACGAAATTAAACTTGGTGATGAAGAATACCTGCTTCTGCGGGAAAGCGATATTCTGGCAACCTACTAATGCCAGAGGCGTTTCACTTTTGAGAAACGCAAGTTTATGAAAAGACCGGCTCCATTGTACGAGCCGAACAGGTTTGTTTCAGGACAATGTTTCAGACCAATTCAGTGGGTCGCGGGGCGACCTCTGCCGAGAATACGGTATTAAAACGTAAAACAGACGATTGAGGAGAAGAAAAGAGATGTCAAAAATTATTGCTTTCGATCAGGAAGCTCAAGAAGCGATGCGTCGTGGTGTCAGCAAACTGGCACGAGCGGTCAAGGTAACTCTCGGGCCGCGCGGCCGAAATGTCATCATTGAAAAAAGCTTCGGTTCCCCCACTGTCACCAAGGACGGCGTTTCTGTTGCCAAGGAGGTTGAACTGGGTGACAAGTTCGAAGATATGGGAGCCCGCATGGTTCGCGAAGTGGCCAGCAAGACTTCGGATGTTGCCGGCGACGGGACAACGACGGCGACCATCATGGCTGAAGCCATTTTCAACGAAGGTCTGAAATCTGTCGTGGCAGGTGTCAGCCCTCTCGATATGAAAAACGGGATGGAAAAAGCCGTCAGCGACATCACCGAAAAATTGCACGAGATGTCCATCGAATGCAAAACCAAAAAGGCGATTGCACAGGTTGGAACAGTCGCTTCCAACGGTGACACCGAAATCGGAAACATTCTCGCTGATGCGATGGATCAGGTCGGAAAAGATGGAGTGATTACCGTCGAAGAAGGGCAAAGCCTGGAAACAACCTTCGAAGTTGTCGAAGGGATGCAGTTCGACCGGGGATATCTCTCCCCATACTTCGTGACTGACTCGCAGACAATGGAATGCGTTTTCGAAAACGCCTATATCCTGATCCACGAAAAGAAAATTTCCAATATCAAGGATCTGGTTCCGCTGTTGGAAAAAGTGGTCGGTTCGGGCAAGCCATTGTTGATCATTTCGGAGGATGTCGAAGGGGAAGCTCTGGCGACACTGGTCATCAACAAGCTGCGGGGCACGTTCAATGTAGCCGCTGTTAAAGCTCCCGGCTATGGAGACCGACGTAAAGCGATGCTCCAGGATATCGCGATCATGGTCGGCGGTCAGGCCATCTTCGAAGACTTGGGCATCAAATTGGAAAACATCCAGCTTTCCGATCTGGGACAGGCCAAAAAGGTTGTCATCGGAAAAGATGAGACGACGATTATCGAGGGAGCAGGCAAAACGGCCGATATCAAGGCACGTATCGACCAGATTCGTCGCGAATTGGAGAACTCCACGAGCGATTATGATCGCGAAAAACTGGAAGAGCGAATCGCCAAGCTCTCCGGAGGTGTCGCTCAGGTCAACATCGGAGCCGCTACCGAAAGCGAAATGAAGGAGCGAAAAGCACGGGTAGAAGACGCACTGCACGCAACACGTGCAGCAGTCGAGGAAGGAATTCTTCCCGGTGGTGGTGTCGCCTTGCTGCGTAGTTCCGCTTCGGTCTCGCCGAATAAACTGAATCACGACGAGAAAGTCGGTTACGATATTATCCTGCGTGCCTGCCGTGCTCCGTTGACCCAAATTGCAAACAATGCCGGCCTCGATGGAGGTGTTATTTGCGAAAAGGTTGTCGAGCAGGAAGGCAATGTCGGCTACAATGCCGCTACGGAAAAGTATGAAGATCTTGTCAAGGCAGGCGTCATCGACCCTGTGAAAGTCACGCGAACCGCATTGCAAAATGCTGCCAGCGTTGCAACACTGCTCCTGACAAGTGATGCCTTGATTGCAGAAGCCCCCAGCGATGACAAACCCGGAGGCGACGGCGATCTCTACTGATATTTGATACGACTTGAAGTGCAACCTGAATCCCTGAAAAGGAGGGTTGCACTCAAAGTTTGGCAATTGCAGGGCAGGCTCACGTCTGCCCTGTTTGCATCTCAGGTCACAGGTCACGTGCGTCAATCCATAATCGTCACTCGCAGAGACGAACAGGGCAAATTGCAACTTCAGCTTTCCATCCACCATCAGCCAAGAGACAGGCATGCGGGGACACAACCTGCACATAAAGTTGGTACAGAGCCGGTTGTGCGTACCATGCATGAAGAGTAATGAATGCCATGATGGCTATATTCTCATGGATTGGGAATCACAACTGGTGTGCACAGCACACCCTGCACGGCACACGCTACATTTGCCGTTCGGGAAAATCAGATTCACCGCCGAGACATACAGAGCACGAAGAAAAGTCTCACACCAAGACGCAAAGACGCCAAGAGTTTTTCGCATACGTCAAGAAAGGCTGGCAGGAGCCTCCCCTACGGTACTGTCCTACGGTACTCTCCAAGAAAAATTGCGAAATTAGTAGGAAGATACATCGTGGAAAGGCTTGCAGAGAGAAGAGGTGAAAAATGAAATCCAGATCATTATGTGATGTCTGTGCGCACCGTGTATACGATGAGTACGATGCCTCCATAGATCAATTGGTGGAGTATCCAATACCCAAATGCCGAGCATTTCCGGATGGCATTCCCGATGAGATTCTTAATGGTTTCAATGACCACCGGAAGCCATACAAAGGCGATTCAGGGATTCAGTTCGAGCTTATACCAGGAGAATCATTACCTGAATATCTCGACTTGATAAACACGCCGGAACGTAACCGTTCACACTCCGGGGAGACGTGATGGGGGTGGTTGATTGGCGAAGATTCCGGTCAGGGAATCGGTCACGTTCTCGAATACACGGCGATTTTGTTGCCGGCAGACGTAGGGGCCGCTGTGCGGGCCATGTAATATTATCATATCGCTATTATAGCTACATAGAGTTCTTTTCTCGTGCTCCGCATAACTGTCACTGCATAGTTGCAGAGAATTGCGCAAAACAGAGAAACGATTGTTAATCCGACTGGGCGGGTGCCCTTGTTAATGCTTTGCTCCACGGCTCTGTGAGCTGTGTTTATCATCACTATTGTGGCGGGGTGGCCACTACCGGACGGCTGGCGCCGTTCCGCTTGCAGTGTCTGACCGTTACGAGAAAAGGGTGTCACGCAAAGACGCGAAGACGCAAAGGAAGGAAAAAGGTAAGGGAGAGGAAAGCTGAATATTCCAAAGTGGTTCTATTCGTTCTCGCTGATATGGGAACGGCAGTGCGGAAAACTCCCGGCGTCTTTGCGGCTTGGTGAGATACTTCTCCGGGCTCTCCGCGTCTAGGTGGTTAATTCGATTTTCCCAAACGGCAGTTTTTGTCCGGCCGGTTGAAGCGGCCCTATCTGGCTCCAGTCCTTGCAGGGTTGGTTTCTTATCAGAGTATGCTTATCTGTGGAAAAGATAGTCAAGAATTGATTACGGACTTGATTGTTACTCTGCCGGGTTATAATGCTGCCATGGAATCACGTTGCCGGATAGGAGCCGGCAGCAATCAGTGGTACTTTGAAAGGAGACAGAAACATGACGAGAAAAATTGTTTTGGCCTCGATGTTTGCGTTGGCCGTAACTCTCGGGCAGTCATCGACAATGCAGGCGGCCGGGCCGGCGACAACCGGGCAGGCGAAATCTTACGCCCCGGATCAGGTTGTTCAGCACACGGCGAACAAGCCGGTTTGCGAAAAAGCCCACTGCGATGCATGTGGTGGCAAGTGCTGCGGAAAATGTAGTGGGGGTGTCTGTAAAGTTTGCAGCGCGAAATCGAGTTGCTGCAAGGCAAGGAATTCCTGCTGTGCCCCAAAAACTTGCTGTTCATCAAACAGCTGCAACCATTGTTGCCACTGTTGTTGTCACACGCATTGTTGCTACACCGTTTGCTATGTGCCAACCCGCCGGGAGTTACGGGCAGAGCGAAGAGCTTGTCGCCGGGCCGCTCGTCGTTGTCGACGCTGCTGCAGATGAGATAGTGTTCTGAAATAACGCCGAATAAATGTAACAGGTTGCCGTACACGCGGTGACCTGTTTTTTATTGGAACGGGCTTTTTGACCGGTGGAGATTTTCGCGGGTGACAAAGCAGATGCTCGCATAAGGAAAACCGTCTTTGTTGTTACATTCCGGACAACAGGTTTGCCCAACACAATCGGTATAGGTCGACTCGGATAATTTTCCTATTCGATACGCTGATCGGCAATCCATTCGGGAAATGCTTCGAGCTGATTTCTTCTTCATCTCGACGGGCGTGTAATGTCGATCCCGAATGAATCATGAGTAGTTCCGGTAAATCGAAAAAGAGAAAAGAGTTCAGCCCGGCAAACGGCTGGAAGCGATTATTGCTTGATCCCCGTGTTTTGACATTGCTGGGACTGCTCTGCCTGGTTCCGATGCTGATCAGTCTTGTGGGGAAGTTCGAGGGGCGGCTGCGTGATGATCGACGGTTTCAGGTGGGGCCTGAATCTGTTCGGATCAATGAATCACCCGAGGGAGTGCCGAATGATATTCTTGCCCGTGTTTGGCGAGAAGCGAAATTACCCGATCAGTTTTCGATTTTGGAGCCGGGATTATCGAAAAAACTGGGGGAAGCATTCGAGCAGTCGCCCTGGGTTGCGAAAGTGAAACGCCTGGAGTTGAAACCGGCTGCGGTAATCGAGGTGGAACTGGAATATCGCGTTCCGGTTGCTCTGGTGAAATGCGCACAAGGCTATTTTCCAATCGATCGGGATGGTGTTCTGCTTCCTCCGATCGATTTTTCCGCTTCCGACTTGAAGCGATACCCTCTGATTCTCAGTCCCCGAAGCAGTCCGCAAGGGCCAGCCGGAACGCATTGGGGAGATCTTTCCATTTGGGGGGCAGCCAGACTGGCGGAAATTTTGACGCCCGATCATCGAATGGACACCTACTGGAACAAGTACGGTCTCGCCAACATTCAATTTTCCGGCGAAGTCAACCTGCTCAATGCGTCTGCCGAACAACTTCGGCGGGTCACCTATCGTCTGGTTACCAAACAGGGGAGTGAGATCATCTGGGGAGTCGCACCGGAAATACCCGATCCTGCAGAACCCGATGCAGAAACAAAGCTGAAACGAATGGCGCTGTATTTTCAAAATATCGGGGAGTCGGCTGCGGGACAGAAGCCGGTTGAAATCGATCTGCGTCGCTGGAAAAATATCGCCCGCCGCCCACTTTCGGAACCGACAGAACGGACAACATTGAAATAGGTTCCAGTTGAATAGCTTATGTTGGTCGCATCGATTCTGCCTGTTCCACTCGAACTTCCTGTTCATCACAAGCATCTCGTTTCATGTGAAGTCGCCGCATCGAAACAGGCAGGATCAGTTAGCCGGCTTTTCAACAGATGTTCGATTTCTGCTGGTGTCTCATTGCGTGATTCAGCAGGGAATATACGATTCAATTTTATGAAAGTTGCTCCGCTGTTGTTCGTTACATCTGGTACAATCTCTTTTTTAAGGTGCGAAGTTGTCCGAGTACAATACCATCCCTTGACATCGCTCATTCGTTTTTCTCAGAATGGAGTGCACAATTCCCAATCACGTCCCGGGGCCAATAGAATAACGGTCATCAATTCATGCAAGCCAGATTAATCCCACTCGATAAAGGGCACCCAGTTGAGATCACCAAGGATGTAACAATTGTTGGACGCAAGCAGGGGATCTGCGATTTGACGATTGATCATCCCAGTATCTCGAAGATGCACTGCGCCATCGCACGCACAGACGGTTTGTTGTTCATTCGCGATCTTGGTAGTACCAACGGAACGAAGGTCAATGGCCAACGTGTTTTGCGGGGAGCGATTCTGCCGGGAGATGAACTCGCTTTTGCCAAGGTGAGATTTCGCGTTTACATGGGGCCTGATAATCCGGAAGATGTCTCAGCGAGTGAAAAGACAGAGGTCATACCGCACGATCCTGCTTCGGTCGATCCAGATGAATTTGAATTCGAATCCGATAGCGATGGTGATTCAGATGATGGCCCCGGTTTTTTGAAAATGCTGGGGGATGACGATTGAAAGAAGTTCAGCCGAACTTCCTTGATTTGCCTACTGGACGTGTTTGCACTCATTGAGTGCTTTCCGTTTTGCGAAGCTTGCCAACTATTCGAATTCCGGCTTTATCGGAAATGCTGTTTTAGTGATTCTCTTTTTATCTCGTTCAAAAGAGCGAGTTGGTGGATACGATGATGTCAACATTCTGTTTCAGATTCACACCAGTTTTCAAACTGTTGAGCATGGTTGTTGGGAGCTTGCTGTTTGCAGGTTCCGTTGAGGCAGCGGTATTTGATATCACCGATTACGGAGCGAAGGCGAATGATGATAACGACGATACCAAAGCCGTGCTTTCCGCTTTGGCAGCTTGCCGGGAGGCAGGGGGAGGAACCGTATTTGTTCCGGCCGGGACGTTCATCATATCCCGGCAAAAGGCGGAGTCGCCGATTCTTGCGCTCTGTTCAAACCTGACATTGCGAGGAGAAGGAACGGCTTCGATTCTGAAGTTCGATCCGAAAGTGAATCAGTCCAATTTCTGGCGGATGCTCGGTTCTTCCAAGGGGGACGTGAGGAATATCACGATTTGCGATCTGCACCTGGACGGCAGCAATACCTATCCCGGATATGTGAAGGGAAAAACGCCGGAGCAGTGTCACGGTATCTTCTTTCATACCGTTAAGGGGGTCTCCGAAAACATTACCATTAAAAACTGCCTGATCGAAAATTTCTGTGGCGATTGTATCGGTTTCTCCGTGGGGAGTCGTCATATCACGATTCGCGATGTAACGCTCAGGAATTTTATTCGGCAGGGAATTCAACTGGCTGGCCGGGAAGAAGATGGCAACTATCTGGTTACAGGATGTCAGGATCTGGAACATACCATTACTCTGGGAGGATCGACAATTCATGTCGAGCACGCCGAAGGGACAAAGAATATACAGATCATTGCGAATCGCTGCCGAAGATCGATTCTCGCAGGCGGAGTCAACGGTTTGATCATTCGGGATAATGTTGTCAACGGTCGCATTGAAGGGAACGGTAATCGCAATATCCTGGTTCAGGGAAATTTGATTCGTGGCTCAAACGCTCCCCGGTCGCTGATTCAGTTCGGCTATGCGCGAAATTTGATCATTCGGGATAACATTCTCATTCACGCTCCTGCCAACAAAACCAAAGGGGAGAAACCGAAAACGAAAAGAGTCGGCATCTATGTTTGGGGAGCTTCTCGGTACAACCCTGAACCGAGCCATGACGTGATGATTCGTGACAACTTCGTTCAGTCGGGTGATATTACGGTTTCATTAAATGGGGTTCATGGTGGAGAGGTGCGGGGAAACAGGACAGATTATGCCAATAAAACCGGGCAGGCTCTTTTACTCAAGCGGACAGAAAACATCACAACCGATAGCGAACGGAAACCGTAGAGACCGTCGTTACAGATTAGAGGCCGCTGCTGCAGAACTGTTAGAGAACATGGTGGAGAGAAACTCTCCGCTTCCGCTTTAACGGTGATCTGCTGGTAGTGGGCTTTCTGGCAACTCAGGAACCAGACGTTTCAAGTACCTGACTTATAATCTGCTTCATTCCTTCGATGGTTTCTTCGAGGCTGCCGCTGGCAAATGGTGTCTGCCAAACCTGATAGACATTTTTTTCGTACAATTCCCGTGGAGCGAGGTAGCCGATGGAACCGTTGATCAAATTCATGCAAACAAGTGTCTGTTGAGGGAAATGGCGACGAAGTTCCGTTTGCAAAACAGAATAGGCTTCCGCTTTACTGCCAATCAGGATGACATCGCCGAGTTGCCAGGTGTAAATCGGAAGCGAATAAGTTTGACCATCGCCCACACCACGGCGGATTGCCAGTTTTCGCCTGAGTCGTTCCTGTACCGTGCGGTCTTCGCAGCTGCGCTGCTGTTCCTCCAATTCTTCAGTCGTGGGCCAATTTTTCAGCGGCAGCTCAATTGATGATTCGCTCGCTTTTAATTGTGTTGAAGGGGAAGATGGTTGATGTCGCCAGACTGCCAGAGGTGCTCCCGATTCCATAACAGAATCGAACACCAGTTTCGTTGCGGGTGGCTCCATCGCTTCCAGAGTTGCCAGGGCGGAATAGCCAAGTTGTCGCCCGTACCGATCGGCAACCGCGGTGTCTCCCACATATTGATACCGAGGCGATAACTCACCGGACGCACCCTGCAGAAATAGAGCCGGGGCGTCTATCGCCATTTCGATTGTCTCTCGCATCGCACCGATGTAATCGGGGGATATCGTTCTGTTTTCCCAGGCTAATGTCGTGGGGTGACAGGCATAATTGACAAGAGTGGCGATGATCGTCCCTTGCCTGTTGGTCACGCGACCAACCAGCAAAGTGTCATCAGCCACACCGTAGGGATTGTACCCGCAAATAATTCGATTCGCGTTTGCTGAGGGATCAATAAAATCCCGGTTGGATGCCAAATCGCAGCGACCGGTATGCCAATCGAGAATCGCTTCGGTTTCGTTTTTGATTGCAAGCCGGGCGGTATCTATCGCTGTCTGCAAAATGCGCTGGAGGTATTCTTCCACCAGATCGCTTCCCGGCAGTGAAGGATCTTCATCAACAAATGCAGGCCCGGCATGCGTATGACTAAAGGCGATAATCAGTTCTGATGAATTTAGCGAGAGTTCTTCCAGCAGCTTTCTCTGGAAAGATTGAAACAGTGATTCTGATCGCCACCATCCCAAGTCGAAATCGAGCAGGACGAGTGGCCTCGGATGTTCCTGCGAAGAAAAGCTGATGGCGGTCAGGCTGAGCAGGTCGTGGATCGATTCGGCCTGGTCGTGCTTCGCCGCTCCCCAGTTTCTGGAGTAGATTTCAACCGGCGGTGTGATATTTTCACACGCGATACCAATTCGTCCTGCAAAACCAGGATGCGAGACTTCCGGTCTGCCGGGAGTTTGCTCACGGACAATTCGCCCGGATTCCTTGAACTGTTTCATGGATTTCCAATCATTCCTTCTGCGATTGTGGTTGCGCTGATTCTTAATAAAACAACCCGGAAAATTGCACGAAAATTCCGAGGATAATGGCGACGAACAGGCCCCACCAGAGAACAACGCTGCTGTACCAGTGATCGCCGAGTTCACTGAAGATGTTCAGTTTTTTCCAGTTGAATGTGAGTTGGTCGGTAATCTGTTCCGGACGGGGCGGCGTAGTTACCAGGCTGACGCCGATGCAGACGATCACACAAAAAGCCCAGTTGATAATTCCCTGTGTCGCAAACGGTTCGATCCATAACGGATGAACCGGAACGAATTGAACGTACAATTTCATGGCGATTCCCAAAACGAATCCCAGGAAGACGGCGACAACAGCACCGGAACCGTTAATGCGTCGCCATAACACACCAAGCAAAAAGACGGCTCCAAAGGGAGGAGCGAAAAACGCATACAAGGACTGCACGTAAATAAACAGACTGCCTCCCAGTTGATTGATAAAGCCTGCCATGATGATTGAAATAACGAGGATGATAACCGAAGAAATCATGCCAACTCGCACGAGCAGCTTTTCCCCCGCAGTCGGATGCACCATCCGCTTGTAAATGTCGAGCGTGAAGACAGTCGCGGTCGAATTCAAAACCGAATTGACTGTTGATTGAATCGCCCCAAACAGTGCAGCCAGAAACAAACCCCGCAAACCGACCGGAATAAGTGTTTGCAGCATGTGAATGTAGCCTTTATCAGCTTGTGGGCGAATTTCCGTCCACGGGCCAAGCATGACTTCCGGATATTGGGCAAACAGAATCAGACCGGGCAGAACGACAATGGCTGGCAGCAAAATCTTCATGTAGCCGGCCAGCACAATTCCCATTCGCGCGTGGTACATATTTTTCGCGCCCAAAACTCGTTGAATCATAAATTGATTGATCACGTTATACCAGATACTGACCGAAAAGAATGAGAGAATCAGACTGGGCCACGGGGTTATTTCGTGTGTAACCGGCTGGATCAATGAAAGGCGGTTGTAATGGTCGGCTCGCGCGATTTGCTGGGCGTTTTTCTCGACGGCTTCCTTCCAGATTCCTGTATGGGCCTGGTTCCGTTCGATCATGACGTTCCAGCCATCGACGAGCGAATGACTGTCGCCAGAAAGCATTAACAAACCGAAAATGGTGACCATCAATCCGCCGACGATCATGATGACAACGGTGAAAAAGTCGGTCCAGGCGACTGATTTCAAGCCGCCGTAAATCGCCCAGGTTCCTGCAACGACTGCCAGCGAAATGATTGAAAACCATAAATCCCACCCGAATAACTGTTGCAGCGCTACCCCGCCGCCATACAGTACTGCCGCCAGAAATGCGACCACATTACTGACGATCGTCAGGATGGCAAAGAACTGCCGCAAGACGGGATGAAAGCGTTTCTCCATAAATTCAGGTGTGGTGAAAACGCGCGAAGCGAGCAAAAACGGGATGAAAAACCAGATCAGCGCAGAAAATGAAAGGACGTTCGACCATTCCGCGGAAGCAACGCAAATTCCATACACGAACGCAGCACCGATCATCCCGATAAAATGTTCGCTGCTGATGTTGGAAGCGATAAAAGAACTTCCCACGACATACCAGGGGAGCGTGCGTCCCGCCAGGAAGTAGTCGTTCGCTTCCGTTTTTTCTTTTCGTCCGACCCACAAACCGATAAAGCTGAGCACGACAAAATAGGCGCCGAACGCCGCATAATCGATCCAACTTAACGGGAAGGATTCAAAACCGTCCATTAAATGGTTTTCTTTATTGAGGCCAGAAAGGCCCGATTAGTCAAAGCTGTGTGCGTGTACGGGGCTGGGATAGCCGTGGCACGCGCACTCAAACGTTTCTCCCTTTAGTTGCACGCTCTTCCGAAATCAGGAATCTTCAACAACTCGCCACCTTTGAGGGCGGATTGATGGGCGACGATTCCGGGAGCAGTGTATGCGACCGCTTCATACACATCGACGGCTGGAGTCCGCTGTTTGATCAGCGAATCGATAAATTCGTGGGTGATGAAAGTGTGCGAGCCGTGATGACCGCTGTTGTGACGCAGTGGCTTGGGGAGCATGTCGGTTGCCCACCAGTTCGGCTGTTTGTAGTTTTCGAACTTGGGCAAATTTCTGACAAAGCCGGCATCATCTTTTTCGGTCTGATTTCCTTTTCGGATGATCAATGGTCCCTGTCCGTTGGGGTGATGTCCGTAGAAGCTCATGTCGTCACCAATCCACTCGGCACGTTCACCACCACGGTGTGCACCTCGCCACCAGACCCGAACATTGAAACCCATGCCGGTATTCGTTTTGAACATCGCGGTTTCATCCCAGAACGGATTGTTGTAAACATTCGTTTTCAGAATTTCGTTGTCGTCTCCCCAGCCATGACAAACCACTTCTGTCAGTCGCTGCCCGGTCACACCAATTAAATGGGCGGTGCAATGTGTCGGATAGTGCATCGGTGGGAAACCGTGCCGCCAGGTCTTTTTGCCATTTTCGAAAAAGAGGGAATCAAGCCCATCGTGCTGATACATCGATTCGCAATAGATCAGATCGCCGAATTTCCCCTCCTGAAAAAACTTGCGAGCCGAAATCGTACTCTGCTGCCAGTAGCTGGTTTCTGCCATCATGAAGGTTTTGCCCGTTGATTTCACGGCATCGATCAACTGTTGACATTCCTCCAGATTCATCGCAGCGGGCACCGCACACAAAACGTCTTTTCCCGCTTTCATCGCAGCGATACTGTGACGCACATGATTGGGCGCTTCGGTGAAAATT
>JALTOP010000302.1:14253-14724 GCA_027000105.1 Planctomycetaceae bacterium
CGAATCGTCCACCAACAATTCCCATTCTGATTTTGCGATCTGCTTGTTCGGAGTTTGCGGCAAAAAGGTTCGGCACCAACATTCCACCAGCACCCAATGCGGTCGCACTACCAGCCACCTGCAAAAAATTTCGACGTGAACTCATTGAATCATTAGCACCATTGTCGAGTTCGAGTTTTATCTGTTCTGACATCAATCAGGCTCCTTGAGTAAATCTGAATACTTGCCAAGTTGTTATTGGCGACAATATAATTGACATTGTCGCCAAGATCAAGTAGAAAGAGAGAACTGTTTCTTTTCTGTTCTGGATAATGGGAACAGTTCTGAAAAATGGAAACGGATAAATTTATTTCATCTTCCCCGTAGTTTTTGCGAATTCGTTTGAATATGTCCATTGCCAACTACATTAAGGAAGACCTGGCAGCGCGTCTGCAATCTCGAGAGGAGTTGCCTGTGCAGTTGACGCTCGGT
>JALTOP010000303.1 GCA_027000105.1 Planctomycetaceae bacterium
CGTACAGATCCAGATCGCCATCCAGATCCAGATCCCCCCAGGCTGCACTGGATGCCCAACGGGAATTACGAGCGATATCACTTTGTGGAACCCGCTCGAACGTGCCATCCCCCAGATTATGGTAAAGCACATCGTCTCCCACATTGGAAACGTAAATGTCATCAAATCCATCGTTGTTGTAGTCTGCAATGGCTACTCCGTGTCCATATTCGAGATCAACCAGAAAAGACTGCTGTGTGACATTCTGAAAGGTGCCATCGCCACTGTTGCGAAAGAGTTGATCCAGCGGTTGACCGACCCACGATTCTGCGTCTGGCTGACCTCCTTGAGGGAAATAGAGATCCGGCCATCCGTCCCGATCGTAATCGATCCATCCGCCTCCCCCCGAAGTCGCTTCGGGCATCAGCTTCTTTTCCGAGGCACCGTTATCAAACGTGAATTCGACTTTCGCCTGTTGATGGACATCGGCAAACAGAATGCGGTGCTTTTCTTCTGTTGAAGTTGAGTGCGCAACTTCATCTTCTTCCAAATCATCCAACAGGCCAATCGATTTGCTCTTCGGAGATGTTTTATCGGGGGAACTGCTCACCGCACCACTTGAATCAACCGTCTCCCCTTCCGATAAATCTTTTTTTTCAGAGGGAGACCGTTCGCACCCCACACCAACCAGAAGAATGGAGACCAGCAGAGAGAAAACAAATTGCGAAAAACAGGAGCGCACAATCACCCCGTGAAAATCATCGAGAGAAGCAGCCATTTTTAGCATGAACGATCAGTAATATAGAAGTCAATCCGAACGGAAAAGGCAAAGAGGCGCACATCGCGCTGGAACCTCCTCCTGTAAAGCACTGCTCCAGTTCCACTGCGACACCTGGAACTGGCGCAACAGATCAATTGCAATCCCGAACTGGAACTGCTGTTTCGGTCGCGCAGCAGCAATGTAGGTTACGGGAATCGCGAGTTGCCCGCAGCATCCAACAGCCAGCTGGTTACATGTGTTACATGTGATAGATTCGCAGAATCGCAAAAGCTGGAAACAGTAACAACCCAGCGAAAATATCCTCGATGAGGCTGAAAAAAGAGATTCCCGCTAAAGGAAAACCTCAAGCGGGAATCATCCAGATTCTCATCAATTCATGAACAGCAAGGTCATGCGATCCTAGTACTCGCCAACGACTTCACCACCGCCAGAAGTAGACAGACTTAACTGCACACCACTTCTGTAGACGTTGTTGGGAGCAGCATCCCGACCAGCATTCCCGATACTGATATTCTCACTCAGGAATTTCACTGAACCATCAGCCATGACACAGTGGGCCCCACCAGTGTGGCTACTTGACATGGATGAACCGCGATTGTCATTATCGCCGCGACCATTCGTCTGGTTATCGGAATTGATCCTCTTGTTCATGGTATCTACAGCGTTAATTGGAGAGATCCAGGTAGCATTACGTGCAAAACGCCCTGGCTGTCTCTTGGTGAAACGCCAATGATGGTTCTCGAACACAGCGATCGAGTTGGATGTTCCGTCCGTAATCTGGGCAATCTTGGCCGATCCGCGGAACCAGAAGCAACCACGATAGATCGTGTAATCGTCCCAATCTTCATCAAACGTACCGACCCACTCAGGACTGACCCAACGTGCTCCGTTACGAGCAGCCGCAGAACCGACATCCTTCCAACCGGTGTGGACAAACCCGAGGTTACCGACGTAGTCGGTACGACCACCAGGATATCGGATCCCTCCACCACCGCCGCCGTCAGCAAAACCACCCCGGTTGAAATAGGTAAACGAACCGGCGTTGGAAGCTGTCGTGGCAGCCTGAGAGTTGCTGGGGCACTGCAAGGTCGGAATGACCGTCAGGGCCAGATTCATGACCTGTGGATTCCCGTAACCGAGACCGGATTGCCAGGTTGAATACGGATAGGTGAAAGCCCCCAGTCCTTGCAGCTGATCGTACAGTGGTGCCTGTTCCAGGTAGGGCAGGGAAGCGGTAATCCAGGAAATTGAGGAAACAACCGGATTGATCTGCGCACCACTGATCTTGTTACGAAGCGGGAGAGAACCGTCGTAATTGAGGGGAAACTGACCGAATGTGGAATGGTAATTGTGCAAAGCCAAACCGATCTGTTTCAAGTTGTTTTTACACGAGGATCGTCGTGCAGCTTCACGTGCCTGTTGAACGGCAGGCAGCAACAGAGCTACGAGTATGGCGATGATCGCAATCACCACAAGCAGCTCAATCAGGGTGAACCCCGAAACGGGTCCGCGAGAACGCTTCATAACTGGTCTCCTTTTGTTGAGGAAAAGAAAAAACGAAAACACTACATCTACTTGCCTGATTCCCCAGACTTTGCTGGCTTTTCTGCACCACCGCCGGCACCAGGACCATCTTTCCCGGCGCTATTATACGAATCGTAATCGCTGGAGCCCGGTTCTGGAGTTGGTGGTGTCCCCTCGGGAACAGCCCCTCCTCCATCGCCGCAACCTAAAATAGAAAAACTGAAAATCGAAGCGAGAACTAACGTATAAAAGCGCTTTGCCATTTTGAATTCCTCAGAGAAAAAACAGGGTGATTGTCAGCAAAACAGGACACAAAGGGCACAACACTGGATAAAGACCTACCCATCAGAGAAGTTGAATCTAATATAACAATCGTCAAATTGCAAGCTGAACAGACAAATTTATCTGTATTTTTCTTTTTTTACATCTTTGGCTTTTGATGCGTTGAGCGCCCCCTAATACCACTAAAATGTCACCAGATTGAAAGCACAATCCGATCACCAGGCCCGGTCATTACATCGGTCTTTTTAGCGACGCCGCTGCAGTGCTTCCAAAACATCTTGAGCGTCGATCATAAGCAGATATCGGTAAATCATATCGATCAGTTCGGCATCAACGTCGCGAGCGGTCGGCCTTTCAAAAAGTTTTTCCTGTAATTCCTTGCCAACAGATGCAATTTTGGACTGTTTGTCTGCTTTTTCAGGCTGATTCAGGTGCCGATAAACGTCTGCCAGCAACCAGCGGGATTGCCATTCGAACGGTGTGATTTCTATCGCATGTTCAAATGATTTGGCCGATGCTTCAAACTTGTTTCGCTCTTTCAGAAGCCAGCCACGATAGCGCCAAAAGCGACTATCCTGTTCCGCTTCCGTCGAAGCCCGAGCCAGCAGATCGGCGACCGCGGCTTGATCCCCTTCAAAAATGGCCAGGTCAATTTTCAGGGCGAGCAGTTCCGGATTGGAGGGATATTTTCGCAGCGCGTTTTCCAGGGGTGTTTTATCACCCGGAATCACGGTCTGAATCCCGAAAGTAGCCATTCCATTATCAGCAGTTTTCTTGGCGGAGTAGACGGCATGGGCCACTTCCAGGATCTCATTATCGGGATATTTGCTCCGCCAGCGTGTCAGCAAGGTAAAACCATCGGAAAAGTTGAGTACATTCTGCATGAGCAAATAGGAATAGGCCTCGGGCGGTTCGCACCCGTATTTCATGGCCATTTTAATCTGCCGAACCATTTTTCGGCGTTGTAATGTCATGGCATAAAAATAGATCAGACGCTGATGCGCAACCCCCGCTCTCTCGTTGATAGAAAGCATCCGCTTCCAGTTTTTTTCCGCTTCCAGGGGAAGATTCAAATCGGAAAAAAGGATGTCCCCCCGGCCAGCCAGCGCCTGCAGAGCACCGTGATACGAATCATCCACCCTGCCTAACAGATCAACGGCCCGTTCAAGTTGATCAAGCTGAATGCAGGCCTCCGCCCCAAACAACAGGGCGTCGTTATTATCTGGCTCCAGTTCGAGCCAACGATTGGCGACCGCTTCCAACGTTTTCCAGTCGCCGGCAGCTGTCGCGGTCTTGCAGTCCTTCCTGTAGGCTTCGACACGTCTCTGATTCACCCGATCCATCGCGGGCCCATAGCCGAGCAAAACGGCCATCAGCAGGATGAGCAGGAGAGCCAACCGCATCCACCTGCGTCGTTTCGGCGGAGGAAGTTTCCCGGTAGAAGCAGTTTTCGCTTCAGAACCGCCGTTGTCGTTTTCTGCCAAATTCAGTCCCTCACTCATTTAACAGCCT
>JALTOP010000304.1 GCA_027000105.1 Planctomycetaceae bacterium
CTGAACCGTATATGAAACCTAGTTTCATGTTCGCCCTCAAAAGTGCTTTTGTCAACCCTTTTTAACATCAAGACCCGTTTATTTTCGCATTTCCAGCGAGAAGCAACAACGAAACGAGAGCGTCATTCTCCTCTCCAGCGTGACAACACCACGGACACTTTTGTTGACGCTGTTTGCCTCACTGGAACAAGCGGCACAATCGATCCTTCTGTCAAGCGCGACTCTGAGAAGCAACTACCGCTTGAATCGCTATCTCATCACCAGACAGGCCAGCACGATGGTTGAAACTGTGGAACAGAAACTGGCTGCTGCAACTGATACTTGCATACCGAACAAGAACAATTCGTTGGACAGAAGATCCAGAAGGCTGAAACAGGAGGCTCGGCATCTCCAAACGGATCGATGGAACTTGCAGAGCGCAAAAAAAATATCTCTGTCCGAAATCTCGAACAGAGATATTATTGACCCCAGGGGGATTTGAACCCCCGTTATCGGACTGAAAATCCGGTGTCCTAGGCCAGACTAGACGATGGGGCCGGTTCGACAGAATTTACAAGACGTTTCGGCATAGTCAAGCGACCGTCTTGAGAATAGCTACCAGAATTCGACAGAAAAGCAAATTTAGGTCATTGGGGAATCGAATTTGAAACCGACCCCGAATCGGTAGCGTGAGGCTGTTCAAGCTGCGATTTAATCGCCTCGTAAACTTCGCTTCGGTGAATGCTGACTTCTTTGGGAGCCTGAATGCCGAGACGCACCTTATCGCCCCGGATATCAACAACCGTAATGACGATACGGTCGTCGATAACAATGCTCTCACTTTTCTTTCTTGACAGGACTAGCATCTTGCCAACTCCTCTTACTCCATAGGTACACTCTCCAGAAAGCGAAGACGCGAGGCAGGCCCCTTGCTTTTTTTGTAAAAATAGCAATTCGCTTATCACTTCGATTATACTGGCACAAGGGTTGCGGGCAAGCCCTTGTACAAAAAAACTGTAAATCTTGACAAAAAAGTCAAAATCCTGCTCGCGGCATCGAAATGTACAGATGAGCACGAAAGCAGCGTTGTGCCAGCAAAAACCGACAAACAGAGGCGAATCGCAGTCCGGTCAAGAGAAAGACAAGCCAACAAACGCCCCAAGCAGAGCAAAAGAACATACCCTCGCAAGAAATTCCGAGGGTATGCAGGCGATAAAGCTCTTCTGGACTCCTGGTTTCGAACTTCCAATAACTCAACTGGCCAAGCGATCTGACACAAACTCGACCCACAAGCAATGGAGTCCGGGTGGCAAATCCCACTATACCATATCTTTAAGTGCTTTAAGAGGGCGCACTTTCACGACGTTGCGCGCGGGCTTCGCCGCAACATTCATCATTTCGCCCGGTTTAAACGGATTCGGACGGGTTGTCGCCTTTGTCGCCGGTTTGCGTTGAACCTGAATTTTAAGCAGGCCAGGCAGATTGAAAACGCCAGGACCGTTCTTGCTCAAACTATTCTCGATGACTTCACTAAGTCCATCCAGAACACTGCTCACCTCTTTTTTAGAAAGCCCTGTTTTTTCAACCAAAGCATTCAGAATTTCAGTTTTGGAAAGTGGCTTTCCTTGCTTCGCAGCCATGCGGTTCTCCCAGTAGTGTAAGTTTGATTGTTTACCATACAGACTCTTTACCCCATCGACCTGAACGGGATGAGCGTAGTAAAGTACGCTGCAGGCAAGTTGTCAATCATTTCTACCGGAAAAGCGGGGATTTCACTGGAATTCAAACATTTTCCAGCCGGAAAGTGGCCATAAGAACACTGGCTAACTAGGTATCTTGTTGGTTTTTTCCCAAAAATTCCCCTCCGCTGATAAACATCCCGTTTTCGCAAGGGGTACACCATTTAATCTCGACCCGATATTCAAACTCCCGGGATTCACTCGCCATTTTGACGATCACTTCCCCGGGAGAGATCGCTCCCCGATGCAGAACCCCCAAACCAAACCGGCTGATTTCGCGAGTGACAGCTGAAATTGTGTTCCCACGAGAGGTAATGATTTCCGCTGGAACGGAGAGTTCAAGTCGCTCTACCGCTCGATTGTTGTCGACTTCTTCATGGCCAATACTTTCAAGTACTGCTTTTAAATCAGCCATTGTCGGACGACTCCACGGGTCGGAAGACATGTTTTTCTCCTGCTAAGCTAACACATTTACTGAATTTATCATCGAGACGAGCCTGACAAGACCAGCGAGGCATGCGATTGGGAGTAAGCAAAATATATCTTGTCTCTGCCCCATCGGTTCCTCATCAACCTGAAAATGCTTCAGGCAGTCATTTCTAGCATAGGTTAATAAATTGGGCGGGAGAAAAATTTTTCGAGTTTTATCGGGATATAGCCGGCCTCGGAGTTTTCGACACAATCCCGCATACAGTTACAGCCCGCATACAGTTGCAGGCGAGCACCGATCACCTATCCGATGTAGCTTGCCTGAACAATTCAAGCACTTTCAACAGTTTATAATGCTATAAAGCGAGGCAAAAACCTTCAGGTAGAACACGGCAAGAGCCGATTTTCATGCTAAAAAGGGCAAAACATCAATTATTGCAACTCCGTAGTCCTTCCTGCGAGCTATGTTTGACTGCAGCCCACTTCCGCCGGAGTTGCGAGGCGTACAGCCTCTGATCTGGTCTATTCGGAACCTGCAACAAATGGTTTCTGAAAAGAATTCAGGAGTCGGCCGGGCATTGGATTGTATTGAGCTGAGGATTAAAATGGACAGGCAAACGGGATTGCGGTAATGAGTGTGGGAACAACGACCAGAGACAAGCAGGCTTTGCGCGTGATCAGCATGCTCCAAAACTGGAGTGACAGGCTCAGCGGACACGTTACGCAAAAGCGGGCACATGTGCGCAAATCTCTGGTAACCAAGCTGACCGTCATCATCCCTGAATCGTGTCAGGAAGCGGGTGAAAGCCAGGACAGAAGCATGGTGGAGGTCTGGACGAGAAATATCTCCCAGGGAGGTATCTGCTTCATCAGCGACGGGAAACTCAAAACAAACGACAACATCGTTATTGTCAATATTGGCAGCAAGTACATGGAGAGCGAACTGGTTCGTGACAGGCAGGTTCACGATGGCTTCTGGGAATACGGTGCAAAGTTTATCAAAGAAATCCAGATGTAATCAGAGTTCTTTTTTCCGCATTCCGGTCAATCGACTTCTTCGCGCAACAGGATGGATCACCCCAAACTTTTCGATAATTTTCCCCTGCAGTTTCTTTTTCGCCTGCTCAAAAACGGCCTGGTTCGACATCTGATTGGCAAACGCTTCTGTGCCGGGCTGGTCGAGGTGGAATGAACAGGCAAAGTTTTCCGTGACGCGATTCCCTTTCGCCAAATGCTTTTTTGAACCGAGCATAATCCAGGGACGAAATTTTGACGTTTCCAGTTTTAGGGACCAAACCACGTTTTGGGAAATCGTACAATTCTGCGCGTCGACCAATGTCAAGCCGTGCCAATGGTCGACGGAAATCACGTTTCCTGTGACCGTGAAATTAACGAGCGGTCCATCAAACAGGCCAATTCCCTGCACCTGCCCCGGAAAAGGCTGATTGGGGTTGGAATGGCCAATGAGCAGATTTTCCTCGATCCTGATCTTTTTCAGCACTCCCGAGCCTTTTCCAAATCGGAAGCATTGTAATAGATCATCATGATTGCGGTCGCCATCGTGCTTTTCGTCGCAGTAGGCATTCCTTGCAATGTTCCAGCGGGCGATGCAACCACTTCGCGTCAGACGAATGGCATCACCGGAAAAGTTTTCGACCACGCATCCTTCAACAATCGAATCGGTTGCAGCGGATTGAATGGCGTGCCGCGTGTTGAAAACGTAATTGTTCCGGGAAATCAATCGGCTACCATTTCGCCCCAGGAAAATGCCGTTATTCAAAGAGATCCATTCTGCTGCATTCAGTTTTTCCGAATGGGACGTTGCAAAAATAGAGCAGTCTTCAAGAATCAATTCGCTGGATGGCCCGTATTCGCCCAATGAAACAATAGCGCCATGATAATGAAGGCCACCATGTTCCGGGCTGATGCTCAAACCGCGAATGGTCCATCGAGTGCCGGAGCGAAGATCGAGACGGCCGAGCGTCGGCGCCTGCCCCTGCTCGGCGGCGATTGTAATCACCTGCTCATTCTCTCCGGAAAAGCGAGCGATCCCATGGTATCCGGAACGAAGCAGCAGCCTGTCTCCCGGTTGCAGGCGTTGAAGCAGTTTCGTCTCAATCATTTTTTGCAAACAGGGCCAGGGGGATGCCCGGGTGCCCGCATTTTCAACATGGCCGGTTTGCGGATCGGAATAAAACGTTGCAGCCGGAGCCTGAAGAGATGGGGCAACCAGCGTTAATACCAGCGCTAAAGACAGGACAGCCAAAAAAAATCGATGTTTCCGAATCAGTTGCATGTTATGCCTGCTTCTGCTGATAAAACCCTTAACCGACAAAGCCAAAACCAATCAGAAAGAACAACCAACCACTCAGGAACATAAGGAACAAACAAGCCCCGGAGTTCCCTGGAAAATAAATTAACGCCGGTCCGCAAAATTGTCGAGCGTTTTCCAGATCGCGCTGTCAATCAGATGGGACTCGGAAGAACAGATGAGGCCACTTTGAAGTCCTGTTCTTCCCTCTTATGTTTTTCTTTACTTTTTTGCGTGATACCCTTTTGAAAATCTTATGCTCTTTTTGTCGCGTGGTTCAAATATTTCTTTCTCGTGGTGATAACATCCTGCGAGTTTTGCGCAAGATTTCAGTACAGGAAGCGTTTCAGAAAAACAGATGGTATTCCTATGCAATCACCGGGTTTACGCTGATATCAATCCAGGTATTGAATGATTCTCCGGGAGCGAGCGTTTCCCAACCGCAGGGGATTCCCCTGGCCTCCAGATTGATTGCATCGGTCGGGCAGGTGTACGGTTCCATGCAAATCGCGTTGCGGTCAGTCGGTTTGTAAACGACCAGTTCACGAAAACGCTTATCGCAGGACTGTACCATTTCGATGCCTGCGGCTTCATCAACGATTGTGCAATCGAGTGATTCCTCTCCGGGGCGGACATCGGTTAATACGTCATCGATTTGCAGCGTGGTGAAGTATCGTCCTTCGGTCAGGTCTGCGTATTCAGGAACGGGAACCGTTTCGCCCGTCGGGATAAAATTTTCAAGAGGCCACTGTTTGTAAGCGGGAACATAAACGACCGCATGTTCCGGAGAACTGTTTTGTGTTAACGGAATCTTAAAGTACGCATGCGTTCCGAAACCCCAGGGAAGCGGTTTGCTATCGGGGTTGGTAAAGGTGAATCGCGATTTCAATGTCGAACCTTTCAGCAAATAGGAACATTGGATGATAAAATCGGCTGGCCAAAGTTCGAGGCGGTCTGCGGCATCCTTACTGAGTTGAAATTCGCCCGTCACATAATTATCGCCCTGGTCAATAACTCGCCAGGGGCGATCCAGACAGAAACCGTGAATCGCGTGATCCTTATTTTTCGATTCGGGAATCACATACTCTTTTCCCTGCCAGGTGTAACGACCGTGATCGATCCGGTTTGGAAAGGGGAACAGAATCGGTATTCCGCAGCGACTCGGATTGGTTTTCCCGAGTTCGAAATCGTCGTCAGCTTCAATCACATCGACAAACAGCCCAGCAACCCGGGTTGAAAAATGAAAGAGGTTAAAACCAACTTCGGGCAATATTTTCGCTTCACTGGCACAACGATCGTCTCGAATTGTGATCACAGGCATGACGAGATTCCTTCCGGCAAGTATAATGTGCAAAAGAGAAGTTCGATTTCATCAAACATTCAACCGATGATAGCAGAATGAATCATGGATTACGAAGAGAGCGACTGGGACGACGACGATTTCGATGATTTCGACGACGATGATTTTGATGATGACGACGACTTAACCGATACGATTCCGTGTCCGGAATGTGGAGCCGATATTTACGAAGATGCCGAGGCCTGCCCATATTGCGGCGATTATATCTATCATGGTGCGCGAGGAAGTTACGGGCGCGGTTGGTGGACGTTCGGCGGTGCACTCGATGAGTGGGCTCCCTTCTGGGTCTTTCTGGCGGTAGCGGGAGTGTTGGCCGTTATCTTTTCCCTGATGATGTTGTAACGATTCAGCGAAAGTAGTGGCGAAGAAATTTTCTTCCCTGTAAAATAGTAAAATAACCCTGTGAAATAATGGCCCACTGTGATGGCAGCTTGAAAGTCGGATTCCTCGCAAGACGGCGATATCACCGCAGCTGTGGAAGTCGCGCAACCATGCTTGAATCGGCCTGTTTATGGAATCAGTCGAAATGGACGATCACTCTCTGCAACCGGTTCTCTTCAAGTTCCACTGGCTTAACGAGAATGGCCAGCCGACTTCGATGATGCGCAAGAAAGGGCGATTTGAAGGGGAGACGCTAACACTCGAACAGAGCGACATTCCGGCGGCTGTGATTGTTGATTCAACCGTGCGAGATAACGTCATGGTTATCACGGCGCTTGCAGCCGACGAGCAGCAGGAATTTGTCACGCTGCTGATAAAACTGACTTCGAAAAGAATGGCAGAGACGCTCAAAAAGAGGATTGACCTGGCTCGCAGTACGGCCTGGGCCCGGCAACACCGCGAACATCTCGAATCAAAAGGCCTGGGGCACACGTTCAGACAGGAAAAATGCCCGCGCTGTACGGCGACGCTCATTCTGAGCGACATGCCCGAGTCGCCCCAGTTGTATTGTCACTTTTGCGATTCACTTTCAACTATTGATCCGGCGGAAGACCCGATTCCGCAAGAACGTGATTTGCGCATCTGCGAGGAGTGCGGCATGTACACGAAACCGCAGAAATTCACCATCTTCTATTTTTATTTCCTGCTTGTTGTTTATGGATTTTCTTCCCGTCCAACCTGGCGTTGTCCTCCCTGTATGAGAGGGGAAGCCTGGAAAATGTTTTTTGGAAATTTGATCTTCGTGCTCGGTGTACCAACGGCAATCTGGCAGTTAATCCGCTCTTACGGGGGTTCATCGGTTGGGGGGCCATTCAAAGGGCTGGATACCGGAAATATCAAGGCCCGTAAAGGGGATCTGGCTGGAGCACTCGACAGTTACCGAGCCATTCTCCAGAGAGTCCCCGTTTCAGCCGGGGTGAAATATAACCTGGGAATGGCCTTATTGGCACAAGGGAATCTGGAAAAAGCAGCTGATACTTTTGAACTCGCCTTGCAGGACTGCACCAATTATTCCCCCGCTTACACACAACTCCGCAACCTGTTGCAAGAACTGGGAGAGACCGACAGGCTGAACGAACTGGAAAAAATGTGGTCGACCGATACCGATACCGATACGGATACGGATACCGATTCCGACCTCAATACCGGGGACGAGCAGGAGTCCTTATGACAGGAATTCTGATACTCCTCAATCCATGCGCAGTGAATCCGGCGCAAGGAACGTTCTTAACAAAATCCTAATATAAGAGCATTAGATTGCCGGTCGCTCCCCGCTCTGTCTGAAATACAAACACCGCCCGAAATACCACGTGGGAGACCTTACTGATACTGGTAATAGATCTGATCCTCAAGGAAGTCGAAGAATTGCGTGAAACCGAAGAATTGTGACAGAATATTTGACCGTTGCTATTCCCGGCACGACTGGTCTGTTTTGATGGCCATCACCAGGCTGATATTGTTCCAAACTGTGGAGACGTTCGTAAACATTTTACCGTTGGCAGTATAAACAACTCGTTCGTGTCGCGATGACACCTGATGGCATCTATTGAATGAGGCGATTGAATGAACAGAAAAATTGTCGTTGTTGAAGATGAAATCGACATACGGGAATTGATTGCCCACAATCTGAGCCGGGATGGATTCGAGGTAGAGACGGCCCTGGACGGTGAAGCGGCCGTTCATTTGATCCGGCGGACTCTCCCCGATCTGGTCCTGCTCGATCTGATGATCCCCAAGATGGATGGGCTGGAAGTCTGTAAATCATTGAGAAAGGACGAAACCACATCGAACATCCCCATTATTATGGTCACGGCCAAAGGGGAAGAAAGCGACATTGTGCTCGGTCTGGGGTTGGGGGCAGATGATTATCTTTCCAAACCGTTCAGTCCGAAGGAGTTGCTGGCGAGAATCAAGGCGGTGTTGAGGCGGGGTAAACTGGAACAGAATCAGAACGGGCGTGACCGGGTTGTTTTCAGGAATCTGGTGATCGATGTCTCCCGACACGAAGTCTCCATTTCCGGCCAACCGGTCGCCTTCACGGCAACGGAATTCAAACTGCTCCACTTTCTGGCGACCAATGCTGGTCGGGTCTTTTCCCGCAGTCATCTGTTAAGCCGGGTGATCGGCGAAGATGCTTTTGTTTACGAGAGAAACATTGATGTGCATATTCAGTCTCTGAGAAAGAAATTGGGGGCCCTGCGCAACATGATTGAAACGGTGCGCGGTGTGGGATATCGCTTTCGGGGTAATGTTTAACAAACGTGATGTTGAATCAACCAGTACAAAACGATCCGGCGGGCATCTCCGCGCCCCCGTCCATATTCCATTCATCACTGCTCTGGAAGGTGTACGCTGCCCTTTCGATTTTAATCATCCTCTCATCTTTCGGCATGGGAAGCATGATCGCCCGGAATATGGAGAAGAACGCGCTGAAAAGTATCGAAAATTCGCTGCGCACCAATGCCGTGCTGTTGAAGGAAATCGCCTATTCCTCGCTGCTGGAAAACAGGAAAGCCGATTCAAATTTGCAAAGGCGGATTCTGTTGACAGGCCGGGAAATCGGCACACGACTGACGGTCATCCGGGCCGACGGAACCGTCATTGCCGATTCTGAAAAAGCTCCCGTTGAAATGGATAACCATGCCCAGCGTCCCGAAATACTTCTCGCAAAATCCGAGGGAACAGGAACAGCCACACGATTCAGTCACACCACCAACAGCTACCGGATGTATCTGGCAAGTTCTGTCGTCCACGGTAATCAGGTTATTGGTTACGTTCGGACGTCGCTTCCCCTGACGGTAATCGACCGACGGATGGATGAGTTGCGCTGGATTGTTTTCATGAGCACCTCCATTGCGACCGTTGTTGCCCTGATCCTCGGCCTGTTGCTTGCCCACCACATCGTCAAACCGTTGGTCGTGATGACCTCAGTTGTTAAAAAAGCGGCTCAGGATCAGCCGACCGAAGAACTTGACACCATGCGCAGCGACGAAATGGGCGAATTGGCCAAGGCGTTCAATCAACTCATTGCCTACAGTCGCTCCCGCATGGAAATGCTGACAACCGACCGCAACAAACTCTCGGTGATCCTCAGCGGGATGGTCGAAGGCGTGATTGCAGTCGATCAGCAGAAACGGATTCTGCATATGAATGAAGCGGCAGGAAAACTCCTGCAGGTCAGACCACAGGAAACGCTGGAAAAACCGATCGAAACGGTGATCCCGATTCACGAATTGAAGGATATCCTGGAAGACGCCATCACGCAGCAGACCGATTTCCAGCGAAAGATCGAATTGAAAATTGCCCCTACCAAACAGCATATTGAAATGCGGGCTTCCGCCCTGCGGGATGGCAATGGGAATCTGGTTGGAGCCGTAGCAGTCCTTTACGACGTGACCAAACTCTATCAACTCGAAGCGATTCGAAGAGACTTTGTCGCCAATGCTTCGCATGAGTTGAAAACACCGGTAACAGCCATTCGAATGATCATTGAAACATTGATCGACGACGATAGCCTTACCGCTGAAATGAAGAACGAATTTCTGAATCGTGTCCGAAACCAGTCAGTGCGTCTCTCCTCGATCATCAACGACCTGCTTACTCTTTCCCGTATCGAATCCCAGACCGACGGATATCAGCACAGCCGTTTCGATATGCGCAACTGCGTCCGCTCCGCTGAAGCACTCTTTTCTCCGCTGGGCAGAAAAAAGGATTTGAAAATGGAATTCACTGTGCCGGATGACGAAATGATCATCCTGGGAAATCAGCAGGAGATCAGCGAGGTGATTGACAACCTGGTGGACAACGCATTGAAGTATTCCACGCCCGGCGGTCGAATCGATGTCTCTCTCTCCCGGCAGGATCAGAACGTCGTATTGGAAGTGGCGGATACCGGGATCGGCATCGGTGCCAAAGACCGGGAGCGGATCTTCCAACGCTTTTATCAGGTTGATAAAGTCCGTTCCCGTGAATCAGGTGGTACCGGACTGGGGCTTTCTATTGTCAAACATATTGTCCAGGCCCATGGCGGTTCCATAGAAGTTGAAAGCGAACTCGGTTCAGGCAGCACTTTTCGTATCATCCTGCCATCAGCCAGGTAAGCAACGGCGATATTCAGCGGTTATCGCACTCTTATGCCAATATTCCGATTCCGAAAAACCGCGTAACGTGGCCAGAGAACATTGGCATGCGTTGTTCAAACAGGAACCGACAGGAATAAAGGAATAAACTGATTAAAAAAACGGCAAGGTTTCTCCTGACGAGATCCCCTGCCGTTTCGTTTTTACGTCGCCTTCTCTTTCCAGTCATTATCAACTGGTGCGATGATTGCTCGAGAATTCAGTTCGGCCTACCTAACAGCAAATGTTAGCGGGTAACACCGAATGCAAATCCGAATCCAATCAGTGAAACATCTTCTGTGTCATCGTCACTGACGCCGTTCCAGTATTGAGTTTCAGCTGCAACCCGTGCGAACATGTTGGAGTTGCCATCGAAAATTGGTCGGCTGTACTCAAGCCCCAACTGCAATTCAGAAACAGAGAAGGTTGTGTTTTCACTTTGGACACCACCGCTACTTGTGCTGCTTTCGCTGAACAGGAATGATGTTCGTCCCAAGCCGAACAGACTAAAGCCACCGGCGATATTTCGACGAAGTTCTGTTCCAACAACCAAACCCATCGCGTGTTGTTGGGACAGGAAATCGGCTCCCGTAGCTTCGTCTTCACGGTATTCCGCGTAACGGAAACCACCTGAAACAAGACCGTTCAGCTTTCGCCCCAATCTGAAATTATCGGTTACTTCCAGGTCGATCAATCGCATGTGGATCTGATCGTAGCGGGTATTGTTCGGACCGTTGGCATCAACTTCCCACCATCGCCCACGGATCCCAAGTCCATCTGCCCTTTGGTATCCAAGCCAGACACTGGGGGCACCGGTGTAATCATAGTTGGCTGTCTGTCCTTCCGTGTGAAAAGGCTTGACAAACGAAATGCTGGCACCACCAGTGATACCACCTTTCTTGCAGCAGGTCGAGCAGGTATCCCCCAGACAGGTGCTTCCGCATCCGAGATCGCAATCGTCGGCACAAACTGATTCGATCGCATTCTTGTAGGAAGCAAGTTCAATCTCCAGTTGCTTGATACGCTCATTAAAATCGGATGCCGAAGCATAATCCACAGACTGGGCCTGCGTCTGTACCGCTCCTGCCGAAATGAACAGCAGCGCGACACACATCCCTAAAGAAAATTTCCTCATTGCACTTCTCCCTTTCATTGAATTCATCTTGAAATCATCACCGTAGGCAAGACGACCTGCCGTGTCAGGCAATCTGAAACGCCTGTGGAATACATCCTGTTCAGGGACTCCCTTAGGGATGCGCTGAATATAGTATCTCCACGCATGAAACCGATTGCTCCAAACGTAGGTATCGTCACGACTTCAATGACAATTTAATTGAAATTCGCAGCACCAAACCAGACAGCCCAACACACATAGTCCACCTATCTACCGCAGAGCGCCAGCTCTTTCCCGGACGATTACGCTACCAGCCGGACAGGGGCATTGGATGATGACCATTAACGAAGAACAGGGCGATACCACGATCTCCCCTCAACGAAAATGGACTGAACATCCTCGGAAAACCAGCAGTAAAAGATGTTGTCAAACAGATTTCCGGATTCAGTGTCCATGCATACACAATACAAATGTTCCGGTAACCCGGTAACCATTGTTGAGAGAGCACAGCGAAACTCCCAGGTTTCAACAAACGGACCGACAAAACGTTACAAAGCAGACCGTTCGCCCCGCGAGAAGATAACACCGATCTGGTGCCCACCGAATCCGAGCGACAGTTTCAGGGCATGGCGAACAGGAAACAACCGGGGACGGGAGAGAACCGGACGAATCGTGCAGTCAGGATCGGGATTTTCCAGATTGGTGACTGGCGGTATGATTCCATCGCGCATTGAGAGCAGCATCCAGGCCAGTTCGATACTCCCGGCTGCTCCCAAGGCATGCCCGTGCGCTCCCTTTGAAGCGGTACTCCAGGGCTGATGTTCCAGATCGCCAAAAGCGGATTCAACGGCGATCGACTCGACCAGATCGTTGCTTGATGTCCCCGTCCCATGCAAGTGAAGCAGATCGATCTGTTCCGCGGAAAGGTGCGACTGTTCCAGCAGTTCCGACAGTAATCGTTTCAATGTTCGTCCAGTCGGATCGAGTTGGGTCAATCCGGCTGGATCGTTGTAACTGACACCACCCCGCCAGTGCGCATAACATTTTTCCGGACGAAACGCAGGAAGATCGTCCCGCATCAGCAAAAACATCGCCCCCCCCTCTCCGATAACAAACCCGCTCCTGTCTCTGTCGAACGGTTTGCAGGAAGCAGTTGGTGGAAGCTTTGCTGTCGCCAGAATTCCCAAGCGTCTGTAGGAATGAAGAACAAACGGATTCACCGAAGCATCGACACTACCGGCCAAGGCGTAATCGCAATCCCCCTGTTCGATCAACCGGACTGCCCGCAACACCGCATCCAGTCCCGTCGCACAGGCCGAAACAGGACAGAGACATGGCCCTGTCAGTCCCAACAAGGCGCTGAGATGAGCCAATGGCCCCGATGGCCAGAGAGAAACAAAAGGGAGCGGCGAATCGCGATTCGCAGGGGGCTCACCTTCGCGATGATATTCATCGAGTGGCCCCTTGCTTGTGCCAATGACACACGCAAAACGGGGAGAGCGAAGTTGCCCGCAGTTAGTAAAACCAGCGTCTTCAATCGCTTCACGAGCAACCTTCAACGCAATTGCATCGGATCGGGAAACTTCCTTCTGTTCCGGAATCCAGGAATCGGGCAGTCGAAGCGAACAGGCATATTGACCGAAACCGGAACTATTAACGGGCTGTCCGGATTGAAGTTGTCGCCAACCGGTTTCGCGCGACTCCCCCAGCGGAGTCATCAATCCAATCCCAGTAACAGCCACCCCCATAAAAAACTACACCAGGAATAAAATTGAAAACCAGATGCTAAAACCCGTAACCGATGACAACAAAAAACCGATTCTCTTTTCAGACTTCCTGTCCGGCTCGAGCTTTCACAGTACGAACATCAATGGAGACAAGTCTGCTCCATCAAACCGCATCCCGGTGCCGAACAGAAACCACAAGCGCAATCATCTGGAGTTCCAGACACTTGAACCTATATCATCTGTTCAATGGGCTTCACTTAAATAACAGACTTCGCTTAAGTAACTGTCATCTCCGATTGGCAGAGCGGCAAACAGCGAACAGCGCTCCTCCAATGCCCGCTACCAAAAGCAGGACATTCACAAATGGAAAACCGGATCCCCCGGTCGCAGCTTGAGCCAGTGTCAACCACATAACCTATCCTTCGACAGATATCATATTACGAAAAGACCTCAACCACCTGTTCACACCAGGTCCATTCCGGGAAATAAATCGATCCTGTTACCCGATGCTCAAACCGGAGCCAAAACATGATCCTGCTGGAACAACTCTCCCATCGGAAACCGGCATTGCTGAAATTGCTGTTTTGCCAGCCAAACGGTCTGCCAACTGGCGGATCGCTGCTTCATGGCCCTGGTGTATTCATCCAACCAGACACCGTAGAAAGCATACCGTTTCGACTGATAACTAACGAGTGAATGGCTCGGTTCAGCGGAAAAATCTCCCATTAATTGATAGGCAAAAACGAGCAAACCGCGAAAATCGCTTCCAAATACCTGCTGCCACTGCTTCAAGCCCTGAATATCTTCCAGAGTCGCCCAATTTTCCCACAATCGCCCCTTCAGGCATTTTCGTCCTTTCACATCCACCAGCAGATTCGTCGATTCCTGGCAATAGACGATAAAATCCATCGATTTCAGGGAAACCTCTTTCAACAACGCCCGACGCGATTCATCAACAGCCACATAGGCCGTCCGTTGCTGACGCAAATACTCCTCAAAAGCAGATTCGTAATGATTGGAGCGAATCATGATCGATAGGCCATCTTAATAGGCGATTTCAATAGGCGATCTCAAGAAAACGGCGACCCCCCGACACCACAGGTTCATCAGGCTCATTCGGTTCATCCAGATCAGCATGACACCAGTGTGAACGGAACACCAGAAAATGCCTCAACAGACGGAAAATATCGCTGTCAGTCATTGAAAGCCGGTTATTACAAAACGTCCGTCCATCGTAATGGGGTAGCGCGGGAACGTCAACTGCTGATCACTTCCCAACGACACGCTGGCTCGCTGAAAAACGCCTGGGGAAGCGACCGGGAATCCAACAGGAGCACGCCCCTTTTCGTCTCGGGGGGCTATTCTGGTTCCGAGATCTCTTTCAGATACTGAGACAGTTCGGATTCCAGTTGAAGCAGCGTGGACCAGTTCGGCCATGGAATGACCGCTCCCGGAGGTGCTTCATCCTGTGT
>JALTOP010000305.1 GCA_027000105.1 Planctomycetaceae bacterium
GTTGTTCGTTACAGTGTGCCATGGCGAAACGGTCCGTTTGAAAATGCGAAAGTGTTGTTTACTAAATCACTTACGTAAAAAACGACCGTTTCATTTAATCTTTTTGTGAGAAATCCGGGCTAGTTTCGTTTGCCAGAACAACAAAACAGAAAAACAAAACAGAAAAATGAAGTGCGTTGCATCGCATCAAGTAAGGAACATTCAAAGGTGCGTCTCGACACACCCTACTGCTGCTCTACAGCTCTGATTGAAAATGCAGGAAAGTTGAACAAGGTATGGTTATTTTGCAATGTGCCTATGATTGTATTGCGCGTGTCTGCCTCACGCCTCGGCAATGGTCTGATCTTCGTCTCGTAAATCTCGGTAGGCTCAATCTCGATTTCGACCACAGAGAAGGGAAACCCTTCCGGCTCACCCAAAAAATTCCAAAGCTCTGTCAATCGCTCGACCATCTGGTCAGTTTTGGTTCCATCTTCGGTGGATTCCATATTGGTGGATTTCATTTTGAATAGGAAGTAGCTTAATCGGGGGTTCAATCCGGATGCCGCTGCTGAGGCTGCTCGATGTACCATCTGGTAGATTAAGTTGTTGGCCCCAGCTAAATCAAGATTACACCGACATTGTTGTTCCAATAAACCCAACCAACCTCCCAGCACTGCTTCTCTGTTGTCATTATTTTTTACTTCATTGAGCCATTGCGCTACCGTAACGTACATCGGCTCGGTCCATTTCGCTTCAATTGCCAGGACGTCCTCTCCTGATTTCAGCATGACATCCGTGTGAGACGCCGTTCCTCGTCCTTGGGGAGGTCGAACTTTGTATTCAAGGAAGATGTCGTAGTTGTCAGGCATCCCCAGTTCTCTGACGATCTCGTTGAACATACAAGGAGCATGAAACAATAACGACAACATTGGGAGTGTTGATCGTGTGGGCGATTCAAATTCCCTGTTGCCATACAGCGAGATGACATCAGGAATTGATTCGATTTGCACTGGATTTCCAAAGTAGATTGCCATGTGTTTTCTCCAGATACGTCGGTTATTATGGCCGGTGCAACCGGCCCTGCAAAAACGGTTTCTTCTGTTGGTTTCGTTTTTTTGAAGCTTCAATTTTCGGGTGTTATCTTTGTCGAGTTTCCGGCCCTGTGCGATTACTCATTTTTCCACTTCAACAGTATAAATGACAGGGGTTCTGCTTTTATAGCCTTTGCTTGCTCGCGATGTTGTCAGGATGATATCGCCGGTTTGGCGGTCTTCGCGGGAGTGCCAGTGTGACAGGTTGACATCCTCTTCTTCGGGAAGTTTGGTATCAATAACAACGAAGTTGTCACGCATCAGCCCATAGGTTTGCGGATCGACTTCCGCAATAACCAAAGGCCAGCGGGGATGATTGTCTTGGCAGTTTTTCTGGCTGATGTTTCCAATCCAGTACGTGCGACCGTTGGAATGGGTGATCAGTTCGGACATGGAAGCGGGCGAGAAAAACGCGTTGCCATCGGTGTACGTCCACGGTTTGGGCAAGCTCCACTTATGCCCTCCATCTTTTGAAACGCTGATCCATTTATGGCTGGGGAGTTTGTTGCCGGGATCGCTTTTACCGCCGTTGCTACCCCGCATGATACAAATCAGATTCCCATCGGGCATTTGGGCCAGAGTCGGTTCATACAACCCGCGAACCGTCCGTTTCCCATCTCCTCGGATCGGTTCAGAGCATTCCCATTCAATCTGGTTGTCTTTCGTCCAACGTCCAATCAGGATTCTGCTTTGAAGCCAGTACCAACCGCCACCGGGGTTGTAGAAACTTTTTCCATCACTGGCCAACGGGGGCATCTGCATCGGAACCAGAATCGTGCCTTCCCGTGTGCGAATTGGGTCGCAACCCTGATCACCAAGAAAAAAACAATTCTTGCCGATGTAGACTCCGTCAACAGGATGCTCCGGAGAATACTGTTCCCCTTTTTGAATAATCGGCTTATCGAACAGATAAGTGCGGCCTCCATCGGTAGAAACACGGTAACGAAGGTAGTACCAGTACCATTGCCAACGTGGTTCGTGCGCATGCGGGTCTTTATCAGGTGTATCCATGCAATTGAAAAGGGAAAGGATATTGCCGTTCACGGGGTCTCGCCACAGTGGATAAGGGGAGCGGCGGTAACCGTACGGCAGGTCCTTGTCGAAATCGGGCGTCGGTTTCATCGGCGTCCATGTCCGACCGTTATCTGGCGAAAAAGCATTCCGTTTAATCATCTTCAAATCGGAATTGTTCTGATAGATCGCAAGATGCAACGCAGAAGTCGACTTCAGCAGTTTCTTTTCCTTTAGAGATAACTGGCCCGGTTGCGCTGACAGCGTACAAGGGGCAAACAGGAAAACAAACAGCAGGGCCGATAGGTTGACACGGTTGGTTCCCTTGACGCCATTGAAATTCTTCATGGAATGACCTTTTTGTGTGCTGTGATGCAGGGTGGCCTTTGGCCGCACCGTTTTTGTGCGACAAGTTTGCGAGACAAGCCTGTCAGGCTGGTTTAAGTTCCGTAAAGATACGTATCGGGCATCCGGGAACGACTCTCATTTTAGCAGTACCGTAGCGTACCGCAACGCACTTGTTAAACGCAGCCTGTTGATGGGGCGGCGTATCAGGGGTTTTCCGTGGTTATCGGGTGATAGCCGGATAGGTGATAATCAGGGAAGAAAAATGGAACCCTCAAACTGGGGGCAAAACAGAATAGTGACACGATTTTCGATACGGTTGCGGGGCACCACAACATTTTCACCAAACGATTGTCTAACGATCGCGTTTAACGACCGCTTGGTGTACCGCTTGATGCACTGTTTGTTTTGACGCAGTGTGACGCACTGTTTAGTGCGTCGAAAATGCGAATTTCCGGGCAAGAACCGGAAAAACGTCCAATATTACTCCAAAAGTGCAACCGACAGATTGGAGTGCTACCAACTTTCCCCGTATAATGGGGATCGTGATAATGGAAGACGTGCCTGTTGGTCGGTTGTTCCTGATCATATATCAATCTCGGAAGGAAAGCCCGGCTTTGCCTGTCGTAAAGAACCTGTTGCGAAGAAGGAGGAGGTTATCATGATCCAGTTGCTGAAGTTGGAACGTCGGTGGTTTGTCCGGGTTGTCCTGCTGCTTGTTGCTTCCATTTTTGTTGGACACGGAGAAGCGGCTCCCAAAAAGGAAAACAAGGCACTCTCCATTTTCATGCGGAAAAAGCTGGCCGCCTCTTCAATGGTTTTGGAAGGCTTGGCCATGGAGGATTTTTCCCTGATTGATGAAGGAGCCAGGAAGCTGCATCAGATGAGCGAAACCGAAAAGTGGAGGGTTCGTAACGATCCGCTTTACCGGGAATTCAGTGAGGATTTTCAGCATGTAACCGAAAAACTGAGCAAAGCGGCCAGAGACGAAAAATTGGATACCGCGGCACTGCGGTGGATGGATGCGACCATGACCTGTATCGAGTGCCATCAGTATGTACGAAATGTTTTAATCACGGACAAATAGAATGGGATCAAGGGCTGATCATGGCTGAACGGGAGTATTCAAGGCACCAACAAAAGGTGATTCAGCGGTATTATGAGAACCGCGATCAAATTGATGAGCAGCGGCTTGGCGAGTTGGTGACCAGTCTGTTTCTGGCGACTCCGAAACAGGCAGTGAAACGATGGGAGTCGGCTGAAGAAATCATGAGACGCTTGGGAGTCCCCGAATCCCGAATCGCCAACATCATGCAGAAGAAAGATGTGACAATTCTGGCCAGTGTGGTTGAGGATCTACAAAAAGGTCTGATAAAAAAGAAAAAGTGACAGAAAAAATAACCTGGTAAAGTAAGGTTTCCTGTTCGATCGACAAGAGACATCCGACAACAGGCTTCCGACAAGGAACATTTCCGATAAAACCAGGATCGAACAATAACTATTGCAAAGGTTCGCTTGCCATGAAACTTCCATTGATACCGGTTTCCTGTTTTTCATTAATGACGGCTCTCGTAGTATTTTGGGCGTCCCCTACCAATTTGCGGGCTGAGCAGCAATGGGTCGTCTACGAAGGAAAGACAGG
>JALTOP010000306.1 GCA_027000105.1 Planctomycetaceae bacterium
TCCGAAGATGCTGCGCGGAGAATCCGGTTTTGTAGTATCTCGTTGGTTGTTTTTTTTTCTTCGGGAAGATGTTGCATCACGTGAGCGAGCATTTCCCCTCGACCGGTTTGCAGGACAACTTGATCCCCGCGTTTGAACAAAGGTGATTCGTCCCCGAAACAGCGAACCGTTTCACCACACGCGCCAATACGCAACAAATACAAATGAGTCGACATCGCTACCTCAATCCTTCTCGAAACCGAGTTTCATTTGCGGATCGTTACTGTCCTCGAAATCTCGGTATAAAAGAGACGGTTGGATATCCTGATTCTTCTGGTATTTTCCGCCGGTGTACTCGGTGATGTCTCCGGTGATCGAATGATAAAATATCTGGCAGATCGGCACGCCCGCATAAATACGGATCGGCTGGACAGCGAACATTTCGAGTGTCCAGTATCCGTTGAAGCCGACATCGCCAAAACCGGCTGTAATGTGAACGAACAGGCCAAGCCGCCCGATGGAAGAACGCCCTTCGAGCATCGGTACCAGATTGTGAGTTTCTGTTCGTTCGACGGTTCGCCCCAGATAGAGTTGGTTTGGGTTGAGAACCAGACCTTCTGGCGGAATTTTATATCGATTGTGTCGATTGGCCCGTTTCATATCGAGGACAATTTCTTCGTACACAAGCAGTTCATCGTGTAGAGAAAGATTGTAGCTGTTCGGATTCAGATTCTTCTCGTCGTACGGGTCGATATTGATATTCGTTCCCAATTGAGCCTTGATTTCCTGTCCAGTTAAAATCATTCCTCGGCATCCCTTACTGATTGAAATCCGAATATCAAAATACGAAACAAACCTGTAATTGTAACCGCAACATCTGCTAATTGTTAAACATCAGACATCCAGGTCGTCCGCCAAAGCAGACTCCGACATGATGACACGATACCGTTGGCTGGCATCTTTTCCCAATAACTGATGAAAAGTTTCGTCCGCTTCGACATGATTTTCTATTTCCACTTTCAACAGCACCCGGTGTTTCGGGTCGAGCGTTGTTTCCTTCAACTGGGAAGCGTTCATTTCTCCCAACCCCTTGAAGCGGCTGATTTCGACTTTCCGATTGCCGGGCAATGAGGCCAGGATTTCCTCTTTATGCATGTCATCAAGAGCATACATGCTTTTGTTCCCAACGGAAATTCGATACAGCGGCGGCTGACCGATGAACAGCTTCTCCTGGCGGATCAGTTCAGGCATATGCCGAAAGAAAAATGCGAGCATCAGCGTACTGATGTGGTAGCCGTCCGCATCGGCATCCATCAACAGAATAATTCGATTGTAACGCAACTTGCGGATATCAAAATCGGGGCCAACGCCTGTTCCCAATGTTTCGACAAGATCGTGAATTTCCTGATTGCTCAACGCCTTCCCGATTTTGATCGATTCGGTATTCAGTATTTTGCCGCGAAGGGGGAGAATCGCCTGAACGCGCGAGTCTCGACCGGAAGCGGCCGTCCCGCCGGCTGAATCTCCTTCAACAATGAACAGTTCCGATTCCTCCGGTTTGTTCGATCGGCAATCGAGCAGCTTTCCGGGCAGACTGTTTTTTCTGCTGCCGGGCGTTTTTCGCTTCACTTGTGAAACGGCATCCCGCGAAGCTTGCCGCGCGCGAGCCGAAAGAATGATGCGCCCCATAATCGCATCAGCCACCGAGGCATTATTGTTCAACCAGTTTTCAATCGCAGGACGAACCACTCCCTCGACCTGGCTGGTGACTTCCGGATTGTTCAACTTTTCCTTCGTCTGCCCCTGGAACATCGGATCACCCAAAAAGACGGAAACGATGCCCAGTATTCCTTCGCGGATATCCTCGGCTGTTATCGTGACCCCTTTCGGCTTGATTGAATGGACATCCATATAATTGCGAAATGCTTTGACAATCCCCGCTCTCGCTCCGTTCAAATGCGTACCGCCTGCATGGGTACGAATTCCATTGACATAGCTGCGAATCTGCTCATCAGTCGCATCGGTCCAGCGTAGAACAACTTCCGTTTTAAGAGTCTTGTCGTCTTTTTCAGCCGATAGAATTGTTTCATGGGCCGGCTTCTTTTTTTCGTCCGCCGTCAATTTTTCCAGATAGGCCCGGATGCCCTCTGGTTGGAACAGTTCGTATGTTTCTCCTTTGGTTTCATCCACAAATCGAATGCGCAACCCGGCGTGAATGAATGAGATATCTTCCAGGTGCTGGCGGATAGTTTCAGAACTGAAACTCGTTCTGCGGAAGATTTCGGCATCAGGACGAAAGAAGATGACGGTGCCGTGTCCTTTGAACGGTTTCACTTTCTTCAACGGCGTTGTTGGGCGTCCCCGTTTGTACCGCTGAACCCACTCGTATCCATCACGATGAACCGTGGCGACCATTTCTTCTGAAAGCGCATTGACAACCGAAGAACCAACACCGTGCAAACCGCCTGACCGGGCGTAGTTTTTATCAGAAAATTTGCCGCCTGCATGGAGCGTTGTCAAAATGACTTCCAGAGCAGACTTCTTCTTATGCTTGGGGTGCTTATCGATCGGGATGCCACGCCCATTATCTGCAACCGTCAGCGATGCCCCATCCTTATGCAGAATAACCTTGATTGTATCGGTATGACCGGCCAGAAATTCATCAACACTGTTATCGACTACTTCCCACAGCAGGTGATGCAATCCACGGTTGTCGACACCGCCGATATACATCGAGGGACGCCTGCGAACCGCTTCGAGTCCTTCGAGAATTTCAATATCTGCAGCACTGTAATCCGATGCCGTCTGCGTTGCCATAATTGTTTGTTACCAGTTCGATTCTCTCTGAGCGTACGATTCGCAATGGCTGAGGCGATTCGCCTGAACTCATTTTCTCGTCACACTTTTACTTCGTTACACGTTTGCGAAACACCGAAATACCCGAATGCCGATACCGCTGCGACTATTACTGTGGCAATTATACTGCGGCGATTGCCGCTCGGGCACAATTTAGCGCACACTCGCAACGACTTCAACCCAGGCTCCCTGCCATTTTCAGGAACAGTTATGCGATCTTCCCTTTTGATCCTGGCCGTTCATTTGACCTTCGCGGATATTCCCGTCATATTACCGGTTGTCAATGGAACCGACGAACACCGGCGGGCATCGTTCGCTTGTGGACGAGCATCGTTGACGGACATCGTTCGAGTACCGTTCGAGCATCGTTGTAACAGTGAACATCAACCATCTCGCACCAGGTTTCCGTCTTGATGTTGGGTAATATGATGTTGGATGCCGTTCAGTGTTCTTTACCTGCGAAATGTCCCCAAACGTTACAGATCATTGCTGCTTGCAGCGCTAACGGGCTGGTAAGCCTACCTTATGGAGAGACGAATATGCACCTGACGGCATCAATAAAAAAAATATTATTGAACATTGCCCTTTTCAGTATCTGTCTCCTGGCAGTTCAGAATGAATCTCAGGCAGAAAACTGGCCGAGTTGGCGTGGGCCGACTCAGAACGGGATTTCCAACGAAAAAGGGATTCCCGTCAAGTTCGGCGGCGAAAACAATTTGAACGTCCTCTGGAAAACTCCTTTGCCCGGTCCAGCCGGAGCGACTCCGATCGTCTGGGGGGATCGTATTTTTCTCACTGCTCCCTCCGGCGACAACCTGCTTTTGATCTGTATCAACCGAAAAGGGAAAAAACTGTGGGAACGTAAGGTAGGGACGGGAAATAAAGTTGCCCGCGGAGACGAGGGGAATTCCTGTTCTCCTTCCCCCGTGACCGATGGGAAGCACGTCTGGTCGTTTATGGGAACGGGCGATTTCGCCTGTTACGATTTCAACGGTAAGCAAATCTGGAAATTCAATTTGCAGGATCGCTACGGAAAATTCGATATCCAGTTTGGGATGTCATCAACTCCCGTGCTTGATGGTGACCGTATTTACATGGCGATCATGCACGGCTCGATGGCGACCGCTGATCCCGGCTTTTCCAAAGTGATCTGCCTCGACAAAGCGACCGGCAAGCAGGTCTATGCCGTCGATCGGCACAGTGACGCGACCTACGAAAATAAACATTCCTACGC
>JALTOP010000307.1:0-6522 GCA_027000105.1 Planctomycetaceae bacterium
ATCCCGGCGATTCCTGCCCATCGTGTTCCTGACGAGTTTCTCGGCCGAAGTCGGGAGAACATGCAGGAGATTTCAATCTCGAGATTACGACAATCCAAACCTCTGGCATACCAATTGGCTCCGGGGGATGTCCTTGGTATTTATATTGAACATGTACTGGGGGATCCGGAAAACGCACCACCGGTTCACTTCCCGGAATCAGGCGATCAGCCGCCCGCCATTGGTTTCCCGATCCCTGTAAGGGAAGACGGAACACTCGCATTACCGTTGGTTCCACCAATTCCTGTGGAAGGGTTGACGCTGGAGCAGGCAACAGAAAAGATCCGGAGAAAATACACGATTGAAAGTAAAATTTTGAAACCGGGCCAGGATAGAGTCATCGTTACATTGATGAAACGCCGACAATTTCGTGTTTTGGTGATACGCGAAGAAGCTGGCGGTCAGGAAAATATTCTCAAACGTGGTTCCGGTGAAATTGTTGATCTCGACGCCTACGAAAATGATGTCTTGCACGCGTTGAATGAAACGGGCGGGCTTCCCGGACTGGATGCCAAAAACGAAATCCTCATTATTCGGGGAGGGTCGTCATCCGGTGCTGATTACGACCGCTTTGTCGCCGCTGTTAAATCTTGTAAAAAACCGTGCCAATGCCCACCGATCGTTGGTGACTCTCCCGATATTACCAGGATTCCCATTAGGTTCTATCCTGAAGATGTCCCTGACTTCGATGAGAAAGATATTATCCTGCAGACTGGCGATATCGTCTATATCCAGTCTCGTGACCAGGAACGCTTCTACACCGGTGGAACACTCGGTGGAGGGGAACACCTTATCCCCCGCGATTATGATATCGACGTGCTCAAAGCCGTTTCAATCGCAGGAGGTTCTGTTGGCGGGGGAAGCTCCGGAATTCAGTCCCTCGGTGGCCGTGGTAGAGGCGGATTCGGCGGGGTCGGCAACAGTGGAGGTGGCGGTCGCGGTGGTATCATCGGTCCGTCTCGTCTGATCGTGCTCCGTAAAAATGAATGCGGCGACGAAATTCCCATTAAGGTCGACATGAATCGTGCCCTGGTTGATCCTTCTCATCGAATTCTGGTCATGCCGGGGGATACACTGATCATGCAGTACACTCTTAAAGAAGAAATACTGAATGTTGCCCTCAGTATCTTCAACTTCAACTACCTGCTTAACAGTGGTCGGTAGATACGGCAGCAGGTGAACACAACCTGACAGCCAATGAAACCTTTCAATCACCCGGTGTTTCAACATGCCGGGTGATTTTTTACAAGCTTGATCATAGTGCCGCAAGCAGTTACTGACCTGTAACATTATCGACACTTCGTAAGCGAGACACGCTGCAACCGTTCACTCCTCCCCGGGGTGTGAACGGTTACAGTTCGACGAGTCGGTTTTCCGATAAATCGATCAGGTAAAGTTTGCGATCGGGAAAGAATTTCTGCAGTTGGGCGACCGAATACTTTCGGGGCAACCAGTGGGCTCTCAAAATCCTGCTGTCCAGAGCAGGGTGGTTGATGACGAAATCGAGATGTAGGTCGTCCGGTTTTTTCTTAATGAATACGACGGCCTTCTGTTTGATGTGCCGTTCGAGTAGTTGGTTGAACTCTGCATGCTGTTTTCGGGCAAATTTAACTTCGCTGATTCCAGCTGACATATTCGAATTCCAGAACGGTTCAAATGTGGTGTAGGAAATTGTTAGCGAGATCAAAGGCAGAGCGATCCACCAGATTGCAGTCCAATGACGTTCCCTGATTCTCGCATTGTAAGTGAGTAATTGCGTACTGCGGGCGAAAATCAAAAGAAGAAGCGGAGCCGATTCAAATACATAATGCCAGTGCATGATGCCATCGTACCAGTATGGAATATGAACCAGATGCAAACTGATCATCGCCGCCAGGATGGCCCACCACTGTCTACGATCTTTTTGCCCGATGGCACAAAAGAAGACCAGGCCGGCCAAACTCGGGATGATGCCGAGTGTCCATTGTCCACTTGCAATCAGTCGGTGTTTCTCATTTTCTATCGCCAGCGGGATCGTCAGTTCTTTTGCCCAGCGGTCGTAATGTTCGATTACCGGCAGTGGGTGACCAGCCTGCCGATTTTCCTGAATCCATTTTTCGCCCCGGGTTCGATTATGGAAGCCGTATTGGTGTCGGGGAGTGTGCAGTTTCGTGTATTGCCCATAAGGTGTTTCGAAGGCGTTTCCGGTTATTTTGGCATTGTAGGACAACATCAGCAGTAAACCGATCAGAATGGGAACGCCGACCGCCGAGAGTTGCCTGATCTTTTCACTTCTGTCGGTTTGATTCATCCTCCATACCGAAGCCCAATACCAGATACCGTAAGGCAACCCGATTCCAAAAGCGGTCATCGGTCTGCAATACATCGCGAATGTCAATCCCACACCGGCCAGAAAGGAGTGATGGTATCTGCGGTCAATCGACCAGCGGTTGAACATCCAGAGAAAAAACATCAGCCCGATCAAACAGGGGTGGTGTGCCAAAAGCATGTTTCCAAACAAATTCAAACCGGGGGAGAAGGCACATAAAAGCCCTGCACATAACCCGGCCCCATTGCCGGAAAGATCACGTCCGATCCAGAAAGCAAGCAGGCAGATGATCCCCTGAGCGAGAAAATACCCCCAATAGGGAACACCGAGACTCACAAAAGGGAGTAACCAAAGCCCCGTTCCGGGAAAATATCGGCTGGCAAATTTTCCGGGAAAATCATTCAGGATATGCATTTGGTCGAATAATTCCGGGGCGGCTTCAAAGCGATCGTTCGTGATCCGCCCGCGAGCGAATGTCTCTGCCTGAAACAGATAGCTGTACTCATCATGATAAGCCGGGGGCAACGACCCCAAACGCTCCCCTGTTTGGGCGGCACAGGCGATTCCGGCAAACGTCACAACGGCGGCAACCAGATATCTCAACCAGACGGGATCATGGCAGACCGGATTTGGGGAATCGGAATGAGTCGACGAAGGGGGCTGTTTTTCGTACTTCCCGGCCTGCAACCATGTTTCTACGAGAACTGCGATTTTGCTTTGCGGATCGGTCAGGTGAAACCGCCACGTGTAAAGTATCGGGAGCAGGAACAGCCAGAGCAGATACGGGGACGTATCCGCATTGAAGGCGGCCATCCAGGCGACCAGCGGCTGGTCTGCTGCAAACGTAAACGCCCAATGTTGCCACTCCATGGGAACGATGAGTAACAGGGATGCAAGCAGGGCGAGAAAAGAGGCGATCGCCACCCTGCGCGAGGAGCGTTTCGATTCCGTATGGGAAGGCAAACGTTCATTCGAAGCGGCAGGAGATGATTTCATAGCAGCATGGTTACCTCAAGGCCTTGGCACAGCGACGCTGATCACCCGGGAGAATATGTAGCGGGGCCAGTTCGAAAATTGTATCCAAATTGAAAAAAAATGGGAGTGTGACTCAAGATCTGCCATTTCACACCGGTCCGGTTATAACGAATGTGATGATCAATCCCGCAGAGAGCGATTCTCGGGGCGAGACGATTGGGATTTCCATTACAGAATACCGGGAACATTGAACGATGCTGTTAGATGACTCTCGATTTGTCGGGGTCGGAATATCCTTCGGGTGGAATCGCTCGAACCAGGGAAGGTTAGGGAGATGGGGGTTAAATTTGCAGGATCTCGCTCGCTTGATGAGCGAAGACGCAGACGCCTGGCAGGGGAGAATGATACATCGTCTCCTGCCAGTGGTGGCGTTGCGCCAAGAGCGGAATTCTGGAACAAGCAACGTGCATCGGAAGAAATTGCACCGTCTCCCGATACCCCATTGGCGAGCTTGCTGCCCGCTTCAACATTAAGAATCTGGGGCCTTTGTGCAGCGATTCCCCTGTTTGGATTGCTGTTGGTTATTGTTTCCGGGCACCCCTTTCTGGTCTCGGATCAGCGATTGCAGGTGATTTTTGACCTGCAGCAAGGGCATTTATGGCGGTTTCTGCGGGGAGTTCTCTTTCTCGGTGCGTCGGGACTCTGTTGGTTGGTCAGTTGGTATCGTTCTGCCAGCGACCGCGATTTCGAAGGCCGTTTCAAGTCGTGGTACTTTTCCGGCTGGATATTTTTGCTCTTTGGATTTATTGCCGGTTGCGATGGGCATTGGGTGTTTGCTCAAATAATTGGCGATTATACCCAACTGCAACAGCCATTTTTGAAAACACTTTTCTGGGCTGTTCCGATGGCCGCGATGATGCTCGAACCGATGCGATGCTTCACACTGGAAATGTGGCATTGTCGGCGTAGTTGTCTCATGCTGGCCCTGTGCTGTTTCTCGGCAGTGGCTTATCTGGAGTTGAAACTCCCTCTTTCCGAAGCGGTTGGTATCAGCACGGCAGAAAGTTTGCCTGTCTTGTTGATGCTTGCCTCGCTGCTAACACCGATGTTTCTGTTTTCGGCGCTGCTCTCCCAGATGCACTACGTAATGTATGTCTCTGCAGACCCGGTTCGCCGTCGGAAAAGTTGGACCTGGATGGCGATCAACTGGCTGTTCAACAAAGGCTTCTCGGGGGCGAGGTCCTTGGGGCACTACTGCTATCTATCGATACTCAGGCTGACTTGTTCTACACGAGCCCGTTTGAAAAACCGTAGCGAACAGGCAAAGAAATCTCGCGCAGAAAGAAAAACCGAACGAAAACTCGCACGACAAAAATTGGCAGAAGAAAAAGCATTGAAAAAACAGGCCGCACAAGCGGAGAAAAAGGCGCTTGCGGAGAAAAAAAGGCTTGCGAAAGAGGAAGCCAAAGCAGCAAGACGCGAAAACCGAAAGCAGCGGGAGGCGGCAGCTAAAGAGAAAGTGACTGTCAAAGAAAAAGAGTTGGAAAAACAGACTCAACAAGCGGAATCGAACACGGAAAAGAAATCGAAGCGTTCGACTTCTTCACAGAGAAAGCAAACTCCTTTCAAACAGGTGGCGGCTGATCAACAGGGGCAAAAGTCTGATTCAACCGAGCAATTCGATTCAACCGGGCAGACGGATTCAACCGGGCAGACGGGGAAAAAACCGCGCATTCGACTGAAATCGAAACATAGTTCGTCGTTGGAATCCTCGTCCGAACCAGTCACACAGTCGGCACCGGAAAAAGAGGTTCTTCCCGTCGAGTCTGCCAACAGCGGCGGAAACGAAACCGAACGATCATCCAACAGCGTGAAGTCGGATCGCATCGATCCTTCCAATCTGAAAGGCTTGAGTAAAAAGGAACGCCGGAGAATCCGGAAACTGCACCGCGAACAACAGCGTGCTAAAAAACGGAAGGCAGGCTGAAACCATCCGCCAATTTCGCCAAGGAATCCTGCATCGGCTTTTCGTGTCTTCGCAGTCCCGTGAAATCCTTAAATGTGCCCCGGTTCCCGGGTTCCGTTTCCTTTTTGTTTTGTCAGGGAATCTCCCAGGTCGTGGCGTGCGTGCTCGGCGAGTTTCTTTAATTTCGCGACAACCTCCGGATGATCTGCAATAACATTTGTCGTTTCGCCGCAGTCGGTTTTGAGGTTGTACAACTCCAGCGATTTCACTTTCTGTTGCGTGTACCCGGCTGGCTTGCCATCCCTCCCCGGTTCACCGGTCAAACTGCGATACGAGTGCGGAAAGTGCATTTTCCAGTCGCCACTGCGTATCGCCTGCAATTCTCTGCCGTAGTAATAGTAGTAGACATTGTGTGGCGTCTTCGCGTTTTTCTCCCCGAACATCAGCGGACGGATATCTTTCCCGTCGATCGTATGCTTTGGCAAAGCGGCTCCTGTGATCGCCGCAACCGTCGGGAAAATATCGATTGTCGCAGCCAGTTCATCGCAGACAGTGCCCGCAGGAATTTTGTCGGGCCAGCGCATCACGCACGGTTCGCGCACTCCCCCTTCCCAAGTTGTTCCTTTCCCTTCGCGAAACGGGCCGGCTGAACCGGCGTGATTCCCATACGAAAGCCACGGGCCGTTATCGGATGTGAAAATGACGAGCGTGTTGTCATCCAGTCCATTCTTTTTGATCGCTTCCAGAACCTGTCCGACAGACCAGTCCACTTCTTCGATCACATCCCCGAACAGTCCGCGTTTGGTGTCCCCTTTGAATTTGCTCGAAACAAACAACGGAACATGAGGCATTGAATGAGCCAGATAAAGCAGGAACGGTTTCTGTTTATTGCGATTGATAAAATCAACGGCGTGTTCGGTGTACCACGTCGTTAAATGTGTTTGATCTTCCGGCGTGACTGCGGGAATCGCCGGTTTATTGCCGGAAATAAGTGGCAGATCCGGGAAACCTCGTTTCTTTTTTATTTCCGGGGACGCATTGATATAAGCCGGATGGTAAGGCCACATATCGTTGGAGTAGGGCAGCCCAAAATAATCGTCGAAGCCGTGTTGCAGCGGAAGAAATTTCTGATAATGCCCCAGATGCCATTTCCCGTAGATCGCGGTTGCGTATCCCTTCTGCTTGACCAATTCTGCTATCGTCATTTCATTCTTGTTGATGCCATTCCTGGAAC
>JALTOP010000307.1:6532-14658 GCA_027000105.1 Planctomycetaceae bacterium
CAAATCATCCGCAAAAATAATGACGATATTCGGCTGTGTCCCGCGAACCTCAGCAGCAGAAGCAGCCGAGGAAACCAGAGAGCTGAAGAAAACAACGAGCGACAAAAACAAGATTCGATTCATCATGACTTTCCCGATTTCAGTTCCGCAAAGTGAGCAAGACACAGACTGGGCGTTCAATCGCAAGGGGCACTTCTCAATAGCTGTGTCGTGACAATTATAAACAGATAAGCAGGCTGCGTTCTATTGAATGCAGTTGACAAATGAACCCGTTGCGACAAGGATAAAGAACGCGCAAGGAGGCAGGCCGTGAATCGGTCTTTCCTCGAATCGGTGATATGTGATAAAATCAGCGTCATTATCTGGGGGATAACACCTCCGGCTCGCCTGCGATGTTTTTTGCCTCTGTAATATAGAGGGTTAGCCAGGGAAGGCTCGATGAAAAATCAAAGATTAGTTACTTTCACTTTCGGTCTGCTGGTTTGTATTGCCTGTTTGTTTACTGTTTCGGGCTGTAACAAAGGTGCAGAACAGGGGGGCGAGATTCTTGATGAATCATGGTTCGCCAGCGCGGATCAGGAGGAAGAGTCAGCCGATGCTCCTGCTGATCCGACAGAGTCGACCGCCAGGCTGGGCGTCCAGTTGAAAGAAGGAGCCAGATTCCCGTTACAAAAGGTGGTCGAAAAAACATTGACACAATCGACCTTGCAAGGACCGGTTGAAAGTCGTGAACGGATCGAGCTGTTCATGTCGGTAACGGTGGATGAAATTCGGGATCAGAACAAGAAGTTTTCCGTCCGTTACAACCGTGTTCGGTACCAAAGCGAATTCAACGGACGGCAAGTAGTTTACGATTCCCGGCAGCCGCCCTACCCGATTCCCGATGCGGCACTTGCTTATCACGGGATGGTTAACAACGGTTTTTCATTCTGGGTCGGTGCGGATAACCGGATTTCTGACGTTGTCGATTTTCACGAGTTTTTGCAACGCTGCCTCTCAGCAGTCCCTGCACAGAAAGCGGATCTGGTAGCGGAAACCCTGGCGCAGTATTCCGGACAGGAGGGGATCGCCAATTTTGTGGATGATACCATCGGGCTGCTTCCTTTCGATCCGAATTCAAAAGATGGCACGACAATTGTTCGCCTCGGAGGAAGCTGGACAAAATCACGACATTTTTCCAATCCTGTCCCGATGTTGTTGAACGTCAAATACACAATGAAAGAGCTGAATGATTCTGTCGCCGAGATTGAAATCGAGGGAGATATCTCTCCTTCAGCCGCAGTTTCCAGTACGGATAAAAAACCGGTCGCCTTGCAGGTACAGGATGGCTTCTCCATGGGGGATTGCACCATCGATCGTAAAACAGGCCTGCCGATCAGGTCACGCATCGATCATGTGATTAATATGGCCGTCCAGGTTAATGGACGCCAATTCAAACAGCAAAAACGGGTCGTCACTTCTATCCGCATGTTCCCCGACCAGGAAATGGATAGCCCTGCCCAGTCCACGGCTCAAAGGACTCCACGGAAATCAGACCTTGTTCTCAGGCCAGCCTCTCAGCAAAAACAGAAATAGCGTCCGCGTCACAGGCCAATCCGCTGAAATTACCTGCAGTTTTCCGGTTCCAACTGGTTTCACGCCGGGCTGATGACTTACAATTCACGTAGATTCTCAACGGGATTATTGGCGGGAAGTGATTGTGAGCGAAACCGAACTTGTTTTTATGATGGGGCAATACGAAGCCCGGATTCCAACCGACCGGCTTTACGCCGAAAATCATATGTGGATCCAACAGAAAGGGCCTCGCCTGTTTGCCGGCTTCACGGCCTATTCAGTACGATTACTGCAGGATGTCTACTTTCTGGACTGGGAACTGGCAGCAGGTTCTGCAATCGAAAAGAGACAGACGATTGGCGAAATTGAAAGCGCCAAAGCCGTATCCAGCCTGACGGCCCCCGGAAGCGGCACTGATATACAATTCAACGAGGAATTGCTAAACGACCCTTCCCTGATCAACACCGATCATCTCACAGCCGGCTGGTTATTCTCTTTTCTCTCCGATCGTGTCGAGGAAGACTATCTGACCGCCGAGCAGTATGTCCAGTTTCTGGATGAAGGCTGGGAAGAAACACAACGGATGATCAAAGGGCAAATCCAGTAGGCAGAGCGGGAAACACAGGTTGCCTATTCGAACTTCCACGACCGGGCGAGTTTGACAGCTTTGGACTGGGTTGGAACATGGGGCCAGAGGCTCTCGATCTTCATGATCTTCAGAACAGCCTGCATGTCATCGGACGCGTTACACAGAATCATTTGTCCGCCCTGTTCCTTGACCGCCTGCCCGAATGAATTGATCATCCCGATCATGATACTGCCGAAATAATTCGATTTTCCCAAATCAATGACCAGACGCCTTAGGTGATCGTTGCGAATCATCTCCACGATTTCTTCCGACTCTCGATGCAGATCGACATCGCGAAAACTGAGGGTGTCTCCCAACGGCGTCATCACGACCACGCCGCCACGATGCTTCGAAATGTCGAACGCGTTGGTATTTTTGGTCATGCGAAACTTTCCCAAAAACGAATGAACGATATTACGACAGCCACAATATATCCCGAATTCTTACAGGACTCGATACTCCCATAAACACATTCCTGCATTTCGATTCTTGTTGGCCAAGTATAACTCTTGCCCTGATAGATCGAAAGCATCAAAGAGCATCGACTCGGCCTGCTTGATCGAGGGCAAAAAACAGGCCTCGAATATAATACGAATGGCGCTAACCAGGTCGATTTGCATGCCAACAGGATAAAAGCCGTGATCGATCAAAGGGGAAAGGGAAAGATAATACAGGGGCTGGTTCTACTGCCCCTGCGAAAACTGATATGACACGCAGGGAGTTCCAGACTCTGGTCAGTCGATCAGCAATCTGCCGAAACGCAGCAGCGTCCGCTAACTTCATTAAATGCGAAACCAAAACAGCCGCGGGCAAACACCCAGCGGCTGATGAATAATTCGGGGCGAGGCCAGGATAACGCTATTCTTTTTCCTCTTCTTCCGCCGGTTCAGTTTGAGAAGAAGCCTCAACTTCAGGCGTTTCCGCATCAGCGTTGCTTTCCTCAACATCGCTGCTTGCAGCTTCCTCCGCTGCACCTGTTTCGGCTGCGTGATCTTCTTCACCGGAATCAGCGGCTGACGATGTATCCAATTCGTCTGTTTCAGCATCCGTCACGACAGGAGCAGTCCGTTTCGTTTTGACACGATCGCGCGATTCATCACCGACAAATTCGATAAACGCCAACTGACCACCATCGCCGAGACGGCGTTTGGCCAGTTTGACAATCCGGGTGTAACCGCCGTGCCGCTCCTCGAACTGCTCAGCTAATTCGTCAAAAAGAATGTCAACGGCCTCTTTGTCTCTGAGCAGGGCGAATGCTCGTCGCCGCATGGCTATTACCGGGGCGATCGCCTGGTTCCATTCATTCCACTGGGAAGACTCCCGCCACGCTTTCCACTCCGCCGAATTTTTTTCTGCCGTCGTGTCCAATTCGTCAGCCTGGCGCTGGATTGGCAATGCCTTACGGGCCAGCGTAACCAGCTTCTCGACAAATGGGCGAAGCTCCTTCGCCTTGGGAACGGTTGTCACAATTCTTCCCGGAACTCTCGGTGCCTGGGGATCGTCCACGTCTGCTCTGACTGATCTGATCAGGCTCACGGCCATATTGCGAAACATGGCTTTGCGGTGCGAAGCCGTTCGGCCAAGATGTCGTCCTCGAACGCGATGTCTCATACTACTTGCTTATTCAATAAAATAGATAAAGGAGATTTTCTAAATGCCCACTCCCTGCGACACGGGAACAAACGATTTCAATTGAATTCAGTTTCAATTGGAGGTCGTCTGACGCTTGGGCAGTTTCATTCCCATTCGCAGACCAAGAGCTGTCAACCGCTCAGTTACTTCAACCAGGGTCGTTTCACCGAAATTGCGAACCTGCAGCAACTGATCTTCTGTTCGAGCGACCAGATCCCGCACGGTGACAATTCCTTCCGATTCCAGACAGTTGGTTGCGCGGACGGAAAGATTCAGTTCCGCCAGAGATTGATTCAGTTTTTCTTCCAGTTCCAGATCGATTGGAGAATGCCCGGTCGCCTCTGCCATTCCGTTCAAACCATCTTCAGGCGGAAGTTCCGGTCCGGACTCGCGATAGGTGATGAACGGGTTGAGATGTTTCCTCATGATTTTTGCCGCTTCAATCAGTGCCATCTCCGGACTGACCGTTCCATTCGTCCAGATATCCAGAATCAGTTTGTCGTAGTTGGTTCGCTGTCCCACGCGGGTTTCTTCGACAGCAAACCGGACTCTTTCGACGGGCGAGTAAAGCGCATCGAGTGGAATCACACCAATTTCATTTTCATCCTGATAGTGCTCATTGGCCGGAATGTAACCACGTCCATTTTCGACGGTCAATTCCATTGAAAATGGTACATCGTCTGTCATCGTCGCAATAACCAGATCCTGATTGATCACCTCGACCTGATCATCGGTAATGACATCTGCACCGGTGACGACACCACGAGTATGCTTTTCGATCCGGATGGTCTTCGGGCCAGCTGCATGGCTTTTGACAATCAACGACTTCAGGTTCAGGCAGATATCAGTGACATCTTCGACCACCCCGGGAATAGTTGTGAACTCGTGTTGCACGCCCTGGATTTTCACACGAGTGACGGAACTTCCCTCGAGCGAAGAAAGCAAAATCCGTCTCAAACTGTTACCGATGGTCGAACCATAACCGTACTCGAACGGTTCGCAAATGAATCGACCGAATGTTGAGGTCGCCGTTTCACGTTCCATTACCAGGCGATTGGGTAATTCTAAACCGCGCCAACGAATTCGCATATATCTCTCCCTGAGATTGAAAGCGGAAGCTGTTTGTCTATCCAGAATGTCCCGAGGGACAAACCCTTCGCTTCGTTAAGAAATCTGTTCATGTACCACTGTTATCGAGTGCTCCAAGGAGCACGGGAATGCCCATTTCCTAGACACGCCGTTTTTTGGGAGGCCGGCATCCATTGTGGGGCAGCGGTGTCACATCTTCGATCAGTTTGATAGTGATTCCGGGTGTCTGCAATCCAGTGATCGCGCTTTCACGGCCGGAACCAGGGCCTTTGACGCGAATTTCCATTTCACGCACACCAAATTTCTTGGCACGTTCAGCACAGACTTCCGAAGCACGCTGGGCGGCAAAGGGAGTGCTTTTCCGACTACCCTTGAAACCGGACGTTCCAGCTGTTGCCCAACAAAGCACGTCGCCATTGGTATCTGTAATTGTTACTGTTGTGTTGTTAAACGTCGCCTTAATGTGAGCAATTGCCTTGGTCACATTCCGCCTGATCTTTTTCTTCTTCACCTTAGCCACGACAAACTCCCGCTGACTGATTATTTCCTGTTGACTTCCGCCGAATACCTTTGGGTTACCTGACTGGATTGGTTACCTGCCTGAAACCGGAGAGCAACCAACCTCGTACCATCCCAAACTGCTTAGTGTTTCATATCCTTGACACCTTTTTTCCCTGCGACCGTCTTGCGGACACCCTTGCGCGTGCGGGCATTGGTAATCGTCCGTTGACCGCGAACAGGAAGCCCGCGGCGGTGCCTGATTCCCCGGTACGACTGAATCTCCCTCAAGCGTGAAATATTCTGTTGAGTCTGACGGCGCAACTGGCCTTCGATGACGTAGTCGGTATCGAGCAGGTTGTTCAAATGGACGAGATCATCGTCACTTAACTCGGAAGCTTTCATCTGAGGGTCAACATTCAGCCTGCGACAGATTTCAATCGCCGTATGCCGACCGATCCCGTAAAGGTAGGTCAGCGAAATATAAGTCGCTTTATTGTTCGGAATATCAACACCCTGAACACGTGGCATAACGTACTAACTCCGACTAACTGGTTTGAAAACAATGTGAAAGCAAATGAAAACCGTCCGCAATAACGATACCACAGCAACCTTCGTTACCCTTGAAGATGTCCGTTATCCCTGACGCTGCTTGTGCTTCGGGTTCGATGAGCAGATGACGTAGACCCGCCCCTTACGACGGACAATCTTGCAGTTTTCACAGATTCTTTTAACGCTCGCCCGGACCTTCATGGAACACCCATCACCTTTTACTTATCGACGCGGAGACGAAAACAGACCCAAAGCCGGCCCATTCCTCCAACTCCGACGAAATCTCGATCAACCCGCACAGATAACACGATCAACTACACAATTAACGTAATCCACTAACACAATCCGCAACCCCACGTCCCCCTTCATGAAAAAAAGGGGAGTGACCTGCGAACCGATTGGAACGCGGAATTATAGACAGACCAACCCGTTCCACACAAGCCAACAGCCACACTTCCGTTGGAAATTCATCCATTCTCCTGAAATTCTCCCTTGATTCCCCGTTTCGCCAGTTCCGAGGCTCGTGGGGTCAGGATTTCCGCTCCGTCAGGGGTAATTGCAACGGTATGCTCAAAGTGAACACTCGGCTTCCCATCGAGTGTGACCACAGTCCAATGATCCTCCGTGATGGTAACCCGCTTGGTTCCCGCGTTCACCATCGGTTCGATTGCAATAACGAGACCGGGGCGTAATTCAAAATCGTTCTCAAGTGTTGTTTTATCGACAAAATGAGGGACTTGGGGATCCTCATGCATCTCCTGACCGATCCCGTGTCCCACAAAATCTTCTACGGAACTGCACCCATTTTTCTCGATGAATTCTGCTAACCTGGCAGCTACTTCGCTCCACATTTGACAGTGTTCAACCTGTTCGATCGCCAATAACAGGGCGGCTTCTCCTACTTCCAGCAACTTCTGTTTTTGTGCATCAACCTGGCCAACCGGATAGGACCAGGCGGAGTCTCCACACCAGCCATTCAGCTTGCAGCCCGTGTCGACACTGACAATGTCCCCCTCCTGCAGAACACGATCTCCCGGAATTCCATGGACGACTTCGTCATTGACGGAAATACAGCAGACAGCCGGGAAGGGAACGGGGCCGGGAAAACCCTTGAAAAGCGGCTTTGCGTGATGCTTCTCAAAAAGAGCTTCAACCGCCTGGTCCAACTCGGCGGTGGTGATTCCGGGTTGGATCATCGATTCAACGATCCGATGTGCTTCGGTGACAAGCAGGCCTGCCCGTCGCATTCGGTCGATTTCCCGTCGGCTTTTCAAAAAAATGGTGTTCACAACAATTGATAACCTCTCAGGAAAAATTTCTCAGCAATGGAGAGAACTCCGGAAAAGAAAGATGCCCACATAGCGTGGGCATACCGAATAAAAAACGACTCGAAACGGGAATCACTGAAGATGAATCTGTCTGAACCCGATCCTGTTCAGGTTTCGTCCGAGTCCAAAAGGCCTCGGTAGTTTCTCATGACCAGATGGGAATCAATTTTCTGAACCAGATCCAGGGCCACCGAAACAACAATCAGCAACCCGGTGCCGCCGTAAAAACTGGCCAGCATGAATGGGATATTCATCCAGCGGGCGACGATCATCGGTGTGATCGCGATGATCGCCAGGAAGCCGGCTCCCACATAAGTGATCCTCACCATCACCTGTTCCAGATAGGTCGCCGTGCGTGTTCCCGGGCGATATCCTGGAATGAAACTTCCATAATCCTTCAAATTGTTCGCCATATCTTTCGGGTTGAACGTAATTGCGGTCCAGAAATAGCAGAAGAAGTAGATCAACGCGATGTAGCAGGTGTTGTAAATGAACCCGCGGCCGGAGCCAAAAGCGCTGGCAAGAATTTTCAGCGTCATCGAACCGGGCCAGATGTTTGCGAGTTGACTGAAAATGAAGTAGGGAAACATAAGCAGACTGGATGCGAAAATGATCGGCATCACACCTGCCTGATTTACTTTCAGAGGCAGAAATTGTCGCTGGCCTCCCATTACTTTCCGGCCGCGGACATGCTTGGCCGATTGAATCGGGATTCGCCTTTGTCCCTGCGTAATGGCAACAACCGCAATCACGACCGCGATAAACATCACCGCCAGCAGAAGCAATTTGTCCACACCCAGTTCTGTTCCTGCTCGTATCCCTTTTTCAAAAGCAGGTTGCAGATA
>JALTOP010000308.1 GCA_027000105.1 Planctomycetaceae bacterium
GCCCCATCTGACGCTGACAGCCTGCTTGATCCCGAAGGCGGAGGCATGTCCAGCGAAATGATGATGCAGGAAATGATGCAGCAGGCAGGAACCGGAGCCGCAGGACTGCGTGGACGAAAAGCCAATGTCTCAAGATTGAGAGGATATGGCCCTCCCAAAAAATCGAAAAAAGGTAAACGCCGATAACCCGTATCATAAAAACGGCAGTGGTTCGTGCATCGCCCGTAGATTTTGGGGAAATACCCGCTTGGTCACGGCTGTTGGAATGAGCCGGCCACGACGGAATGTTTCGGGCGAGGCGTCACAGTTGCAGGAAAACGCGGTTGTAGTAGAAGTTCCATGCCCGGTCTGAGTTGAACAGACCGGGCATGGAACTTGCCGGGATTATTCACATTCCCACACCTCCTGCCTCTGCATTTCCAGTACATCTTTATCTGTCAGGTCGAACTTCAAAGGCGTCACGGTGATGTATCCCCGGGCCAGGGCATGAATATCACTTCCCTCATCCGTGCCGTCGCTTTCCAGTGGATTGAGACTGGACCAGAAATACGGTTTTCCCCTTGGGTCGATTCTCCGTTCGATCGCCTCTGTGTAACGATTGGTGCACATCGAAGCGAAACGAACTCCCTTGATCGTGGTATCACTTCTTGGAAAATTAATGCTCCACAACAGCCCCGGCTCCCGGTTTTCTTTCAGTAATCGACTGATGATTGAGACAGAACGGCGAGCCGCTTTTTCATAATCAGCAGGCGAGTCCATCGATAATGAAATCGCCACCGAGGTAATCCCGAAAAACGCTCCTTCGATTGCCGCTGCAATTGTACCGGAATAGAGAACATTGATGCCGAAATTCGATCCGGAATTGATCCCCGATACAATCAACTCCGGGCGTCGCGGGCAAAGTTCCATAATACCCAACTTGACACAATCAGCCGGGCTCCCATGTACCGCCCAACCACGACGTTTCCCGTGGGAGATGGATTCATCAACCTGAAGAGGACTGCGGTAGGTGACGGAATGTCCCACACCGCTCTGTTCATGAAAGGGAGCCACCACCTCAACTTCTCCCATTTGCAGCAATTCCCGCTGCATCGCCCATAAACCGGGAGCGTGGATACCGTCATCGTTTACCAACAGAATTTGCATGGTCATTCAGTATTGCCTTTTCGGGGATTGGATTGAGAGCCTGTTTCTGCGTCACTCGCCACATTTCATGTTTGAATTGATCAGGCAAACGGATGCCCGACCGGGATATGACGTCTGTACAACCAACGGTTGCCGCTCGCGATAAAGAGCAACCTGTTGAGAAACCTTTAATCCCGATTCAAAAGAACCTGCCTGATCCGAAATCATATCATTTCATCACGATCAACAAAATGCCGGGCTCAACAGGCAAAAAATTTGACCATCGTGGATCATCATGGAAAGTTGCGACTCAGAAAATGCCTGAAGCTCAACATGATTCCCTCTGTGTGAAACGGCCATACTTGCGAGTTGCAGCGATGCGGGGACCAAGGCCGAGTTGCCTCATCAACCGAATCGGAAACAGCCGGTCTCGATCAAAGTGCTTTTTGTCCCGATTTGACCGGACAGAAAAATAAAGCTGTAATAACCTCTTTATTTTTGCTATAAGGGTAAGTGAATGGCCTGATCGCCGGGTTGGCCGCCGGCCCGATAGACAGAAACACTCCCTGCACAGACTCTCCCAAACGGCTCTCCACGAAGCGGGAACCGGGTTAAGGTCTGTTTTCCTTCCCGAGACCATCGATGCTGGCGGATTAATTTATGACTGCAAAACGAATTGTGTTAATCGAAGATGATCGCGAAATTTCCACAACACTTCAAACGGTGTTGAAGAATTCCGGGTACGATGTCGTTGCCTGCTGTAACGGAATTGAAGGTCGCAAGGCGATTGAAGAAGATTCACCCGACTTGGTCATTACCGACATGATGATGCCCAAGATGGGAGGATTTCCCGTGCTGGAATTTTTGAAATCGATGGAAAATCCCCCCAAAGTGATCATGGTCACCGCCAATGAGGGAGGGCGACACAAGGCTTATGCCGAAATGCTGGGCGTTGCGGCCTATTTGCGAAAACCGTTCGCGATGGATCTGTTTCTCGACACCATCGAAAAGGTACTCTCAGGAGAATCAGACGAATCGTCTTCCCCCCCGCCCAAGCGAAAGCGCTCAAGAAAATCGTCTTCCTGATGCAACGAGGCAAGCCGGACGCTGGAATTTACCTCCTGCCTCGCCCATCAATCCGCTTAATATTGGGGCGACTTCCACCAACTCTTTCCACTGCTGCCTACGAGATCGTGGGGAGCAGTTCAGGAATTGGTTTGCCGAACGGGAGGATTGGCATCGGGCGATTTTGCAGGTCTCGCAGGATATGGTTCTGGTTGATGCCCAGGTGCCGGTAAACGCTGGCCCATAAGTCGTTTGGTGTCATCATCCGTTCGACCGGGTGTTCTCCCTTGCTGTTGGTGGCACCGATGACCTGACCGGTTCGCATTCCGCCCCCTGAAACAAGAACCGACATCGCTTTGGGCCAGTGATCCCGTCCCGGTTGCATCACTCCGGTTTGTGTGCCTCGCTGCGGGTTGATTTTGGGAGTGCGTCCAAACTCGCCGGTGGAAACAATCAACACCTTTCGATCCAGTCCACGATTGTAAATATCTTCGATCAGAGCCGAGAGTGCCTGGTCGTAAACGGGGATGCGCCATTGGCTATCCTTGAAAATATGAGCATTCACAGCGTGCGAATCCCAATTGTAGGCACCGTATTTGGGAACCGGCTTGTCAGAAAACGGTTTCTCCCAAACCATGGTCACGAAGCGTACCCCGGCTTCGACGAGTCGTCTCCCGAGTAGCGCGCGTTGTCCGTAAGCGCTCCAACCGTAACGGTCGCGCAACTCTTTCGGTTCCTGGGAGATATCGAAGGCGTTACGAACTTTTTCGCTCATGAGCATATTGATCGCCTGTTCGTTGAAACCATCCATCGCGTTCATGATGCCGGATTTATCAACGTCCCTGCGAAATTGATCGACCCCCTTGAGCATCGCCAGACGATCATCAAGCCGGTTTTCCATGTTCTGTTTCACGCCGATATTTTGCACTTTGAAATCGGCCTGGCTCGGATCGCCTCCGACGACAAAAGGTGTGGTTGATGGCCCCAGATAGGCAGGCCCCATCGCGAAGGTGTCGATCGCAGCCCGAGAGGCATCGACTTCCGTGACACAAACCGGCATTTCATCGCTGCTTTTTTCGAGCATCTTTTTCACGATGCAACAGACAGCCGGGGCATCGTTGATGGTGTTCGTCGGCGTAGCGGGAATGCGCCCCGTCATCAGGCGTTTGTGTCCGCCGCCGTGGTCAGCAAAATCGTGATGAATCGAACGGATGAGGTTGAACTTGTCCGCAATTTTCGCATGCAGTGGCAACAGTTCGCAGACATCGATACCCGGGACATTCGTCTGGATCGGATTGAACTCGCCGCGATACTCAGCCGGCGCATTCGGCTTCATATCGTAAGTTTCCATGTGAGGCGGACCGCCCGGCAGCCAGATAAAAATGACCGACGTATCACGCATGTCATCCCCTGCGGCTTCTGCCTGAGCCCGGTAACGCAAATAGTCGTTCATCCCGAGGCCAAGAATACTCAACCCGCCAATTTCAAGGAACGTCCTGCGTCTCATCGGACCTGCGCATTTCTTCAACGATTTCTTGCTCATTTCCTCTGCGCCGCCTTTCTGGTCATCTTGTCATTTTTTGAAGCAGCAACCCCGAAGGAATACCGCCTCGGCCTGAATGATCGACAAAACATTATATCATTTCTCGTTGAATACTGTATAGTGCATCGATTAGAATGCGATTGCAAGATCAGTTTTTTTGTAACTTGTTTTTTACGGATTGATTACACACGCACAGTTGCGTGAATCTTTTTACCTGAACTATTGAAAAATCCTTCCTGATATGACCCCGATATTCCAACCTTGGTGCCCGTTATGAGGGGATTGGCCAGTTCCATGCGAATCGTTCAAAAACAGATGCACGTTGTAACGCACCTTTTTTTCGGCTTGTTGACAGGCGGGTTGGCTGTTTTTCTTTCTGCTTCAGTTTTTTCTGATTCAGTTTTCGCAGCAGACGCGGGTACAGATGCAGTTGAGTTGAGTGTTTCCCTTCCCGCTCAGGCAACCGAAATTCTTTTCCACGATTCCGATGCCCGTCAACAGTTGGTCGTAACTGCCCAGCGTAACAATGGATTGCCTTACGATGTGACCCGTCAGGTTCAATACCTCGTTTCGCCTGCGGGAATTGTTTCGGTTGACGACCGGGGATACGTTGTGCCGATCGCCAACGGCGAGGCCCAAATTACCATCAAAATGAACGAAGCAGCCCCTGTGGTTATTCCAGTGAAGGTGACATCGTTTGATGTGCCGCGACCGGTCAGTTTTCCAAATGATGTGATCCCCCATTTGACACGATCCGGCTGTAACAGTGGGGCGTGTCATGGGACACCGGCCGGGAAGAACAATTTTCGTCTTTCGCTGTTGGGGTTTGAACCGGTTGGCGATTACGAACATATTACGGTTGAACTGCGTGGACGACGTGTTTTTCCCGCCGCACCGGAAGAAAGTTTACTGCTGCGAAAAGCGTGTGGCGATGTTCCCCATGGAGGCGGAGCCAGAATCGCCAAGGGGAGCGAAGGATACAATCTGATCAAAGGCTGGATTGCGGAAGGGTTGCATTTCGATCCTTCGACAGAACAGGTTCTTGAACGCATTGAAGTTTTTCCGAAATCACGTGTTGTTTCCCGCCGATCTTCCCAGCAGTTGAGAGTGACCGCTTTCTTCACCGACGGTACTGTCCGCGATATCACTCACGTCGCCGATTACGAAGCGAATCAGCCGATGATGTGCGAAGTTGACGAAAACGGCCTGATGCAATTTCAGGAAATGACCGGAACAACTTCCGTGATGATTCGTTTCCAGGAGAAGATGGCTTCTTTCATGGCGATTATCCCGCTGGGCAAACCGGCGACGGAATTTCCGAAATCAAAAAACTTTATCGATCGGCTCTCATTCGCCAAGCTGAAGACGCTCGGGTTACCCGCATCCCCGGTGTGTGACGATTCCACTTTCCTGCGGCGTGTCACGCTCGATTTGACCGGCAGGTTGCCCACGGTCGAACAGACAGAAGAATTTCTGGCTTCAACCGATCCGGACAAACGGGCGAAAAAGATCGACGCCTTGCTGGAAAGCCCCGGTTACGCGGATCAGTTTGCGAACAAATGGGCGGGAATTCTACGAAACAAGGCGAACGGTTCACTCGCCTGGGTCGCTCGGGAAACCCACGCGTTTCATTCGTGGATTTGGGAAAGCCTGAATCAGAACAAGCCGTTCGATCAGTTTGCCACCGAACTGATCGCAGCGAAAGGGAAGTCTGCAACCAACCCGGCTGTTTCCTGGTATCGCGTGGTGAAAGATCCGAAAGACCAGATGGCGGATATGGCTCAGGTGTTCCTGGGAGTTCGTATTCAATGCGCGCAGTGTCATCATCATCCGTACGAAAAGTGGAGTCAGGACGATTACTACGGTTTCGCGGCCTTCTTTTCGACGTTGGGACGCAAGGAAATCTACAAACTCCCTGAGGAAGACAGCCTGTTCCACAAGCGGGTTCTTGCTCAAATGAAAAACCCGAATAATGATAAGGTGTTGCGTCCCACTCCACTGGGAGGTGAAGCGTTGGAGATTCCGCCGGAACGTGACCCGCGCATCGACTTGGCAAAATGGATGACGTCTCCGGAGAATCCCTACTTCGCCAAAGTGCTGGTCAATCGTTACTGGAAACACTTCTTTGGCCGTGGATTCGTTGAACCGGAAGATGACTTACGGGTCACGAATCCGCCGACACATCCCGAGCTGATGGATCAACTGGCTCGCTCATTTATCGATTCCGGTTTCGATTTGAAGCAGTTGTGCCGCACGATCTGCAACTCCAGCACATATCAGCTCAGTTCCTATTCCAACGAATTCAACGGCGACGATCAGCAGAATTTCGCCCGTTTTTATCCTCGCCGTCTTTCCGCGGAAGTTCTCCTGGATGCGATTAACGATGTCGCCGGGGCACAAAATAATTTCAATTATCTTCCTGTCGGTGTGCGAGCGGTTTCCCTTCCTGATGATGCGGCCAATCAGGAATCATTTTTCCTGCGAGTCTTCGGCAGACCGCAAATGGACACCGCCTGCGAATGCGAACGAACAACCAGTGCCGATCTGGCGCAAAGCCTGCATCTGATCAACTCCGACAAAATGCAACAGAAACTGGCCGCTCCCAACGGGCGGGCCATACGTCTGGCCAGAGATAAGGAAAGAACCGCTCCGGAAAAAATCACGGAAATCTATCTGGCTGCTCTTTCCCGAAAACCGACGCAAAACGAATTGACCGTTGCAATCAAACACCTGGAGAGAAAACTGAAACAATCCGAAGCCGACCCGAAAAAGCTTTCGGCGGATCAAGCCAAAAAAGAGGCGTATGAAGATATCATCTGGGTTGTGGTAAACACAAAAGAATTCATGTTCAATCATTAATAACGGAATCTGGCCTGATCGCTCGTGATCGGTTTCAATAATCTGTTTCGATCAGTTTGGCGTGGTGGGTGTGAGGAATATGCGGTTACGAATCACTCTGGTTGTCCCTGTCGTTCTTTTTCTTGTCGCACTTTTTACTGCGGTTCACAAACTGGCTGCCCAACTTCCCACGGCGCTGCTCACACGCATTCAACCCCAAGCGGCGAAAGCGGGAGAGAGCGTCACCGTCACCCTTTACGGCGGGAATCTGGAAGACCTGCGTGAACTTCGCTTTACGCATCCAGGCATCACCGCCCGACCGGAACTTCTTCCCGCTGACGAGTTCTTTCCACAACCGAGAATTAAAGGAACAAACTTTATCGTCTCTGTTTCTTCCGACGTACCTCCGGGAATTTATGAAGCACGGGCAGTCGGCTACTACGGTTTATCTACCGCTAGACCGTTTGTCGTTGCCCGGACAGATTCGATTGAAGTGGCAGAAATCGCTGACCACTCGACACAGGAAAAGGCGATGCCGATCGAGATAAACAGAGTCATTTCCGCAACCGCCAACAATCGAGGGATCGACTGGTATCGTATCAAGGGGACGGCAGGCAAGCGTCTGCTGATCAACGTACTGGCAGAGCGGATTGATTCCCGACTCGATGGTCTGCTTATCCTGTACGATTCTCAGGGAAGAGAGGTAGGCCGTAATCGCCAGCGTTACGGACGCGATCCTTTTCTCGAATTGAATGTGAAACAGGACGGCGACTATTTCCTGGCAGTTTCCGATATTTTGTATCGCGGCGGAGCGGAATATTTTTATCGATTGTCGGTTTCCGATCGACCACATATCGATTTCATCTATCCACCTGCCGGAGTGGTTGGTTCGACAGGCAGGTATCAGATTTTTGGCAGGAATCTTCCAGGCGGTTCATTGGGAACAGGACTTCGTTTGAGCGGTCAACCGCTGGAAATGGTTGAAACGGAAATTACCTTGCCTGCGGTTGCCTCTACACCTGCCAGCTATCATCCCGGTACGCCCCGGCAGGGGTTGCTGCCCGGTTTTGATTATCATCTCGAAGGTTCCAACAGCTACCGACTTGGCTACGCGACAGCCCCCGTTGTTTTGGAAAACGAACAGTCAACTTTGCAGGAAGTAACAGTCCCTGCGGAAATTGCAGGACGTTTCGAACGAGCAAACGATGAAGACGTATTCCAGTTTCGCGGCGAAAAGGGAAAAACGTATTGTGTTGAGGTGATCGCCGATCGAATGGCGTCTCCAGTTGATTCCTATGTGGTTGTTCATTTCGTCGATCGGGATGAAAAAGGAGAGCAGAAGCTTGTTCAAGTCGTCGAGAATGATGACATCCCCACCTTTTTCAGTCCCAGTAATCTGGATGCCACCAATATCGACACAAAAGATTCTGCGCTCACATTCAAAACCGAAAAAGAGGGGCTCTACCGGGTAACATTGGTCAACCGATACGGCAATGGCGATGCGGATATCCTGTATCGTCTGGCAATTCGCGAACCGAAGCATGACTTTCAACTGGTTGCAACCACCGAACGCCCATTGGCAAACAGTCGGGCCGGGTATGCCGCCACACCTGTGTTGAGACGCGGAGCAGGATGGGGCATCAGAATCCTTGCTCCCCGGCAAGACGGTTTTGAAGGGGATATTGTTGTTTCGGCCGAGGGGTTGCCGGTGGGTGTGCATGCCCAACCGCTGGTTCTCTCCGGCAAAACGGATCGCGGAATCCTGGTCGTCATGGCCGATGAAAATATCAAGCGATGGGAAGGGATTATTCACCTCGTCGGAAAAGCGAAGATAGATAACCGTGATGTTGTTCGAGAAGCAAGACTCGCCACGCTTGTCTGGGATCATATATTCGCCGATTCGATCCGGGTTCGCTCACGTTTAACGACACAAATCCCTCTTTCTGTTATCGATCAGGAACAGGCACCGGTCAGGCTGCAAGTTGATTCCAACCAAAAAGAGTGGACTGTCGAAGTAGGCCAGAAGCTGGAAATCCCTGTCAAGGTTATTGATCATGGCGTTCGTCAGGGAAATTTGACGGTCGAACCTTACGGTCTGTTCGGCATGCTTCGCTCTCCTCCGAAAGTAAACATCGCAGAAAAAGAGAGTGAAGGGAAACTGGTCATCAACTTTTCCCCCAATGGCAATTTCAAGGTGGAACCGGGACGGTATCAATTTGCGTTGCGGGGAACGGGCGTCACCAAATACCGCCACAATCTTCCAGCGAGCATCAAAGCCAAGACAGACCTGAAGCGGATCGAAGCGATCATCACAAAAATCAAGGGGGAAAAAGAAGTTCTCGAAGCGAAACTGAAATCTGTCAAGCAGAGTTATGAACAGGCTCAGCAAAAAATGAAAACAGCTACTGCCGAGAACAAGACATCGCTTGAAACAGAGTTGAAAAAGAGAAAAGCAGAACTCGATAGCGTCACTCAGGATCAGAAAACAGCAACCGGGAGATTGACAGCAGCCGAGAAGGCTCGGAAAGAAGCAGAGAAAATAGTACAATCAACCGAAAAGCGGGCAGCCGAAAAAAGCGAAAAGTTTGCAGCCTGGTCGGAACAGATCACCGTCGTCGTCAAAAGGAAACCGAAAAAGTAAGCTCTGAAACAACATCAGTGTGGCTGGTCTGTTCTGATAGCCCTTACCAAACTGATCTTTTTCTAAAACTTGCGAATGCTTCGAAAGTTTTCGCCGTTAGTAGCCCGTTAGTAGCACAGATGAATCAAATCGAACCAGGCAAGCAATCGGTGCGTTCCGAACAGCATCGTTCCCAGAATATCGGCTGGTTGAGGGCGGCTGTATTAGGAGCGAATGATGGCATCGTTTCAACCGCTTCTTTAATTGTTGGTGTTGCCGCTGCGGAAACATCTCACCAGAGTATTCTTGTGGCCGGTGTGGCTGGTCTGGTCGCCGGGGCGATGTCGATGGCCGCGGGCGAATATGTTTCAGTCAGTTCCCAGGCAGATACCGAAAATGCGGATCGCGAAAAAGAAAAAAGGGAACTGGAATCGGATTGGGATTTTGAACTGGATGAACTAACCGACATCTATGTCTCTCGCGGATTGGACAAAACACTTGCCCGGAAAGTCGCGGTGCAGTTGATGGAACATGATGCCCTGACAACGCATTTACGTGACGAACTTGGCTTGACCGAACAGATGGCTGCCCGACCGATTCAAGCCGCGTTGGCTTCTGCAGCCAGTTTTGCTGTTGGTGCCATTCTGCCGCTGATCGCGATTCTGCTGGTGCCAATCAATTACATCATTGTCACTGTTTCCGGCGTTTCGATGCTCGTGCTGGTTGTCCTCGGCGCACTTTCATCGATTATCGCGGGGGCAAAATTGAGCACGGGAATTATCCGCGTCACTTTCTGGGGAGCCGCCGCGATGCTGCTGACCGCAGGAGTCGGCTCTCTGTTTGGTATCTCCGTTTAGGAATCGCCCTGTTCCGGAATCAACAGGATTTCCTTTTGATCTGGTCGAATCTGCAAATCCAGCTCTGCGAGATCTTCGGCATCAAGGGCAACAAGAGGACTGATTTCAACTATCGCTTCCGGATTTACCTCCCAACCGGCTTTTTCCAGCCAGGATTTCGCCTGGGAAGTTAGTGCTGCCCGTGCGGTTTCGGGAGAATCGTCCCCCGTTCTGTTTTTTACAGGATTGAATTCGGCGGCGCGATCAACTTCAAGAACCAATGGATTTTTTGCCTGGGGAATTGCATCGAAAATGAATCGTTCAAATTTGAAAGCGTTTGGCTCATCCGGGGTCACAGGCTCTCCGTTTCGGTCGATGCAGTCCACTTTCTTGTGTGCAATGTGAACGGGCAGACCTTCCTGATCCAGCGTCAGTTTTTCCAGTAGAGTTCGATTGAAAATGTGGACGGCAATGTTTCCCGCCCAGTAAAGCAGTCGCCCCTGTTCGTCCCTCTGTGCGGCTAGTTCCGGGTCGAGATCACTGTATTCAATAATCTGTTGAACGCCGTCAACTTCAGCAACAATTCCGACTCTTTCTTCCGGAGACCGCTTGGCGACTACTTTGGTACTCAATTCCGATTCATGTTGTGCATGAAACCCGAGCATGGCGGGATCACACAACCGAACCGAAGGGTTATCGACCTGATGGTAGAAAAGATATTCAATGCCCCGCTGCCGCATCTGATCCAACAGACCCGACTTTTTCAGCGCCTGTAGCAATCCGCCATGACCGTCGGGACTCATGCAGATTTCCCCTGGCCCGGCCAACAATATCTTTCCCGTGTGAGCGTCGATCGCCGGCAGTTTCCCCTGTCGAAAAAGCAGAACATCCTTTTCCGGATAGCCGAACCAGTTGTGCTCACGGAGGAACTGCTCGGTTTCCTCGTGTGTTGCGTCACTGGTCATGATGAAATACGGAATGGCAACGTTGTGCCTGTTGGAAAGCGAAACAAGTTGCTCAAAAAATATCTGGAACAATGACCGATCCGTCACCGGCCCAATCGGATACATTCCCTTGGGATGCGGAAAGCCAAGACGACTCCCCTGTCCGCCCGCTACCAGAATGGCCCCCACCTTTCCGGCATCGAGAATTTCCTGCCCCTGCCGTTTCGCCTGCTGCAACGCTTTCCGTTGAACCTCCGTTTCAGGAAGACGTACAACCTGACGCAGCGGACTAATAGCCCCCGTTGTTGTGGGAGTTTCTTTCGAACTCGACCTCTTCAAAGCGGACTCAATCAACCTCGCCACCTCGGGAAAGTCTATTTGATCCAATGAGCGTAGCAAATTCTGGCAGGCCGCCTCATCGAGCCGATCCCGGAATTCAAGAAGATGTTCCTGTTGGTACTTCCGTAGCGTATCGAGAAGCGTATCGGGAACGACTACGTTTTTCATGTCCAATCGCTTTCAGGTATCGCGCTGTCTATCCGTTTGGATCACGTTCGTGACTGGGAGGACAACTGCGTCAGACCAATCGGGCTGGAAGCCAACTCCATGTAGTCCGGAGAATGACAGGGGAAACATTAACAGAAAAAACTACAGAGGGGAAAAAGAAACGCTGACGCACATTCATACGGCACGAGTATCGCAGAGGCAAATTGATTCGTCAAATCCGGAAACAGTTCTGCCCTGCTCACATGTATAATCGTCACAGGTGATACAATCCGTTCCGGACGAATTATTTCCGAAAATGGTTCCTGGATCATATTCCGACTATTCCAAATGATTGTCCTTGCCTTCATAGTGATTCTCGGGTAATGAAACAGGGATGTATTACCGCTTTGAAAACGATTCACCCCAGCGCGGCTGGTTCATTCTGACAGCCGTAACCAAACTGATCTTTTTCTAAAATTTGCGAGCCGTTCACAAACTTTTACCGTTAGCAATACAAAACAGACCTGCAGCGGGCAAACATGAATTGCCAATCACGACAAAACCGGCATGCGACAAGTGGGGCATTACAGGATGTCTTTGCACAGAAGCACCTGCCCGCACTCGATGGGTTGCGTTTTATTGCGGTGATGCTGGTCATTTTCGATCATGGCGGGATCAATCATCTTGGTGGTGACGGGGTCACCTACTTTTTTGTCCTCAGTGGTTTTCTGTTTTCCTGGCTACTGTGGAAACAATGGGAACAGACGAAACAGATCTCGTTTCGCCGGTTCTATTTTCGGCGGACGCTGCGCATCGTCCCGGCGTGTTACTGTTGCCTGCTGTTTACCATTGCGGCCAAAAACGCCTTGGGGTTACCCGTCGATTATGCCCATGCGATTTCTGCCTTCACCTACACGGCAAACTATTACAATGCGCTCCATAACCATCCGCCGACCGGCTTCTCTTTCTTCTGGTCACTCGCGGTTGAAGAACAATTCTATCTGATCTGGCCAATCCTGTTCCTGTTCTTCATCAAACGGGGACGTCAGTCTCTGATCCGTTTTTTGGCGATCAGCATCGTCACTGTTTGCACCTGGCGTTCCTGGCTGGCCTGGAATCAACTCGTTTCTCCTGCCTGGCTGTACAACGCCTTTGATACCCGAATCGACAGCATCGCGATCGGCTCTCTACTCGGACTGTTGATCCGGGAAAAATGGTTCCAGCCGTTGCTCCAACGATTGACCCGATATTTCTGGGGGCCTGTGGTACTGCTCGGTCTGATTTCCCTTGCGCACTCGCTCCCCCTCATTTTTCATTACAGTCTGGGATTTACTGTCGAATCTCTACTGATGGGAATTCTGATCCTGCAATTGATAGTTCTTTCAAAACATCCTCTTTGGAGTTGGCTCAACTGGAAGCCGCTTCAGTTTCTTGGCGTGCTCTCCTATTCGATGTATTTGTACCACGCCTGGGGATTGGCAGCCGGCCGGCAGTTCCCATCTATCCCACTGGAAGGCCAGGTTCTTCTGGGAGCGCTTTGCACGGTTGCGTTGGCAGCCGGTTCCTATTACATCGTTGAACTCCCGTTTCAAAGACTGCGGGATCGTTGGGAGCCAAGCTTCTGTGGAGAAAAAGTGTCGAGTGGACAGGTCCAATGGTCATCTTCCGTCAAACAGCCGCTTCAACGGGTAACTGATTCAAAAGGCGGATAAGTGATTCAGAGGGAACATGAACATCTCCCTTGCTCCGCTTCTGCGTCCCGCATCCCCCATTTCGCTTGCGCAATACATTCCGGAAGAACGAAAAAGTCGGCGAGTGCGACAAATCGAATCGAATTCCCCTGCCGGATTGGATAATCGCGGAGTTCGCTTTCAGGGTCGGAAATCGTTTTGCCGCGAAAGTGGGCATTATTGATCCGGACAGGGAAATTCGTATTCGATTCGCGAGGAGTCACACCCGCCGACGGCCAAGTGGCCGGGCAACAGAAATAATCAAGAACCGTCGGTTTAACTGGATACTCCTTTCTTTTTCACCCAACAGTCCCGAATTAAGTAGGTACATACATGTGAGCCATGCTGCTGTTCAACATGTTCATGAAATGTCGGAGGGAAGGCGCGATCAGACTAAAACCGTTTTCTGTGACAGATAGTCTGTCAGACAGGTAGGCTCGTCGTCATCGCTCAGCTCGCCAAACTGACTCTCTGCAACAACCGTTTCAACCGAAGAACCAGCCAGGCTTTCTTCGGCTACGGCTGCGTTCTCCAGGCTTCGCGATTTTGAACTGATCGGGGCATCGTAATTCCGCGAAAGAGCCTCATCCAGCTCACCACGCATCACTCGTACATCGTTGGGGGCATCAATCCCGATTTTGACGGAACCGGGACTGGTTCGAATAATCTTGATCACAATGTTGTCACCAATTTGGATCAGTTGCGATTTTTTTCGTGTGAGGACTAACATGTCTCGTCTCCTTTTTTGGTGCACAAAACAGCCGTCTCCTAAAACTGCCGTCTTGTTTCTTCCTGTAAAATAGTCAAGTCTCTCGTCGTTTTGTGGTGCTGGTTAAGCACTGAAAAAATGAAAAGCAGATAGTGTGCCAAAAGCATGGGAAGTGTCGTAACAAAAAACGCACAACAGTCGTAACCTCTTTGCCTGAAAAGAGTATCGACTTTTCCTTTTTTCTTCCTTCCAATTTCTTTATTGCGCACCAGTGTAGGCTTTACAATGAAATCCGTCTAAAAATTGCAGAATTGGGAACGAACTGAAAAGTTTTCCGCTAATCGATTACGACATCGAAGCACTTCGCCAACTGCACTTTTGTCACCCCATGCCCCCTTGGTTCCCCTTGATATTTGTGGGCAGGGCTGCTCAGAAGTTTGGTTTGCCCATTTTGGCGAAGAAGCGTTGGGGATTCCAGCAGTTTTCGCGTAAAGATTCAGCGATTCTATCGATTCCCTGACTGCGCAACCAGTTTATTGCCAAATT
>JALTOP010000309.1 GCA_027000105.1 Planctomycetaceae bacterium
TCGACAAACCCGCCAGACCGATGGATTCGCCGGGTTATATCCAGTTGGTGAAGGAGCAGGTTACGCGGGCGGCATCATCACAGCCGCGGTTGATGGTCTCCGCTCGGCAAAAGCGATCGTCGCCACCTTCGCACCGCTGTCCGGAAAATGAGCGAAGCAGTCCCGGAAGCGGAAATCTCCTGTCAATACAACTCGCCCGTTGTCGTTATGACGGAAAAACCGTATTGTGGAAAAATCGTATCCTGACTGTTAATTCCGGGAGTCTTTGTCTCTTGAAGGAGTAAAAAGAGTGTCAATGAGAATCATCTTCGTGTTTCTGCTGCTTGCCGTTTCCGTTTCCAGTTCTGATGCCGTTGCGGGAAAATATAACCCGTTGAAAAGCCCTGGCGATCTTGCCCCCGGTTTCAAGGACTTACCTGGTGTTGACGGGAAGAAACATTCGTTTGCAGACTACCGCAATGCGAAAGTGAAGGTTGTTCTGTTCACGTGCAACAGTTGCCCCTACGCTGTCGACTACGAAGATCGACTGAACGATTTTTACAACAAATTCTGCAAGCAGGGAGAAGTGGCTCTGATCGCGATCAACAGCAATCGGACACCGGCAGATTCGTTGGAAAAAATGAAACAGAGAGCAAAAGAAAAAGGGTTCCGTTTCGATTATCTGTACGATCAATCACAACAACTCGCCCGGCAGTACGGAGCACTGCGTACCCCGGAATTCTATGTTCTCGATGCAAAAAACCGGATTGTTTACATGGGAGCTTTCGACGACAACACCAAGGTAGAGCGAGTGAAACACAAATACGTTGAACAGGCGGTTCAGGCAACACTGCTGGGGAAGCAGGCGGATGTCAAACAGACACCACCGATCGGCTGTCTGATTCGTTTCAAACGCTCACGAAAGCGGTAGTTGTACTTTTTTATGCGAGCAGGTCGCGCAACGCCTGCCCGACATCTTCGCAGCGCATCAAACTTTCGCCTACAAGGATCGCGTGCACGCCGGAATCGATCAGTAGCCGCACATCACCATTATTTTTGATGCCACTTTCGCTGACGAAAAGAATTGTTTCCCGCACTTTTGAATGTAGGCGGATCGAATGATGCAAATCTGTTTCGAAAGTGCGCAGGTTGCGATTATTGACGCCGATGATGTGCGGATTCAATTTCAATACCCGTTCCAGATTCGATTCTTCATACAACTCCACCAGGGCCTGCATACCGAGTTCGCGAGTGTATTGGTACAACGAGCGTAGCTGTTCGTCATCCAGACATTCGGCAATCAGCAACACGCAATCAGCCCCGGCGATTCTGGCTTCTGCAATTTGGTAGCGATCCAGAATGAAATCTTTACGGAGCAACGGCAGATCAACCGCGTTACGGATTTCTTTCAGGTAGGAAAGTTTCCCTTGAAAAAAATGTTCGTCGGTCAGAACGCTGATGCAGGCGGCTCCGTTCTGTTCATAGATTTTCGCAATTTCAACAGGATTGAAATCTTCCCGAATGATTCCTGCCGAGGGAGAGGCTTTTTTTACTTCCGCAATGACTCCCATCGGATGGTTCATTCGCAACTGAAACACGAAATCCCGTACAGGAGGGGCGTTGTTCAACTGCCCCGTCAGCTCGTCAAAAGGGACGGCTATTTTGGCACGAGCGATTTCTTCCCGCTTGTATTCGACAATTTTTTGCAAGATGTCATTCAATGGTTGTTTCCCCGATTTGCTCGACCGGCTGGATCCCAGCCGCTGATTCATTCAGACTCCCCGCCAGAAACCGTGACAGAATACCGATTCTTTCGTCCAGAATACACCTTGCGAGTTGTTTTCTTGAAGAATACAGGTATAGAATCGAGTGTTGGGCGTCAGTTGAATAAAGCCGTTAAGTTGATACCGATCCCGCCTGTTACGGAGTATCGCCAGATGAAATCTTCCTCCCTGATTCCACTCACTATTTTTGTCGCCTGTGCCGGGGCGTTGGTGTGGGTGTTGACCGGTTCGCAATCGTTGATGTCCAGTCAGGCGACAGATGCTCAATCTGAACAGCCCGCCCCGGATGCTCCCAGCGAAAAACAGCCCGACGATTCTCCGCCGCTCACCAAACCGATTGGCACCGCACCAGCGGGAATGGTCTGGATACCGGGAGGAACATTCAAAATGGGGACTGATTTTCTTGTCAAACCGGGCAAGCCGAATCCCGATCATATCAAGCTCGATGAATATCCTGAACATGAGGTGACGGTCGATGGGTTCTGGATGGATGAAACAGAAGTGACCAACGCTCAGTTCGCTCAATTTGTGAAAGAGACCAATTACGTCACTTTTGCGGAGAAAACGCCCAAACGGGAAGATTTCATTGGTATCGTTCCCGACATTTCGCTGATTCCGGAGGAAAATCTGGTTCCCGGAGCACTGATCTTCAATGAAGATTTCGATCGCAAGAATTTCCGAAACGACTACCAGGGATGGGAGTACCAGGCGTGGAAGTATCAAAAAAACGCGGACTGGAGGCATCCAACCGGTCCCGGTTCTTCGATCGAGAATATCATGGATCATCCGGTGGTGAATGTGACCTACGACGATTGCGTTGCGTACTGCAAATGGGCGGGCAAGCGTCTGCCGACCGAAGCGGAATGGGAATACGCTTCGCGTGGTGGAGTCGATGGCGAAAAGTATAACTGGGGGAATGAGCTGAACCCGGACGGCAAGTACATGTGCAACTACTGGCAGGGGGATTTCCCGCTGGATCGCCAGAATAAAGACGGATTCCTGAATACCTCACCCGTGAAATCGTTCCCGCCGAATCGGTTCGGTTTGTACGATATGGCGGGTAATGTTTGGGAATGGGTCAACGATTACTATCGTCAGGACTATTACTATCACAGTCCGAAACGGAATCCGAAAGGCCCCGACGATTGGCTTGATCCTGCCGAACCGGAAATTGAAAAGCGGGTAACACGTGGCGGATCTTTCATGTGCAATACCAATAACTGCACCGGCTACCGCAACGCAGCCCGTATGCGAAGTGATGTCAGTTCTGCCTGTTTTCATACCGGTTTCCGCTGCGTGATCGACGCATCAATGGCGAAAAAAACAAAAAAATAGCCTGAATGGGGGCCGATTCCGCTTTTCAACACCGTGGATATTGACCCATCCTCCGGAATTTCCGATGATCCCTCGCTTCTGAAACCGGGCGGATCTTCTGCCGGGAACGTGATCATGCACTGAGCGTGGTTGCGCACCAGAGAGGGCACACGTTTTCTTCAGATTCTTTCAGATGGAAAATTCCAGTTGAAAAATGCGTCTCAAGCATGCCGCGAGGGCATCTTGAAACCCACAGCGATAAACTTGTAACCAGTAGTAATGAAGCAGTTCAAACATGAGCAACAAGCCACAAAAGATGGATCGTTTCGAAAAAGCCCGCCTTGAAAAAGCAGAGAAAATTCGCGAAATGGGACTCGATCCATACGGTCAGCGGTTCGATGGGCATCGCCCGATCGCAGAAGTCCGTCCTCTCTGTCCGGAAGAAACGGGCGAAGAAGGAGAATCGGTTCGCGTGGCTGCCCGGATTATGGGGCGACGAAAAGCGGGAAAACTGCGGTTTTTCGATGTGAAAGACGCGACCGGACGGATTCAACTTCTGTTTTCGCGGGGCGATTTGACCGAGCAGCAATGGGCGTTGATGTCCGCGCTCGATTTGGGCGATCTTCTCGGAGTTGATGGAAAACTGAAGCGAACGCAATCGGGGGAAGTTTCCATTTTTGTCGAAGAATTCAGCATCTTATGCAAATCGCTGGCCCAGCCGCCCGAGAAATTTCACGGGGCCAAAGATACCGAAATGCTGCTTCGTCAGCGGTATCTCGATTTAATTTATAACGAAGGCGTTTTGGATCGCATGTTGCAGCGGTCAAAAATTCTCGATTCGATCCGCCAGACGCTGCGAGGCGAAAATTTTGTCGAAGTCGAAACGCCCGTGTTGCACGCGATTG
>JALTOP010000310.1 GCA_027000105.1 Planctomycetaceae bacterium
TAACAGATACACCGATCAACAACGTCAGCAGGGCTGACAGGGTACGACCTTCAGTTTGCTTGAATACCAAATTCATGGTGTAAACCTCTCCATCTTGAGTTCGTTGAATCGAGAACAGGCACTCCAGCCCGAAACGATCACATTGTCAGAGTGTCATTATGAGCATCATTCACATTTCGCGTAACACTCATATTGTCTCGACGATATCGTATTGATGTCAGGCGGAAAAGTCCACCTTCAGGCTTGAGTTTGGCTGAGTCGGCAATGGTCGGGTGCAGCCGGAAATATCCATTTCAATGAAATGTGACCAAACCAAACAAAAATATGAACAGCAAGAGAACAGGGCGCGACATTTCAATTGAGCGTCAAACAGTTGCCTGAGCGTCAAACAGTTGCCCGGCCTGCTGAACCTGTCACGGTTGGTCTTGTATCACAGCTGGTTCTGTTTTTTCGAGGGCCAGAGGGTCAACAAGGCAATCAGTCCAATCACGGGGGCCAGGCCGACGATAATCAGCCCGAGTTTGTAACTGCTGTTCGCTTCGATGTAGCGTCCCAGATAGATCTGATTCGTGCTGGCAACGACCCACGCAAAAGCAGCCAGCAGGCCGGAAAGAATTCCCATTTTCTTTTCGGAAAGTTCCTGTGCCAACGAATAATAGAAGGGATGCAGTCCCAGTATCCCTCCCGCTGCGGTGTAGAGCAGCACAATCATCAACACGCCATCTCCCACAAACGGAATCAGGGCAGCCGAGGCGGTCAGCAATGTGAAGACCGCAAACCCGACTTTTCGAGCACTATGAACTTTCAGTCCACGAAAGACAAGAGCGGATGTCAAAACACCGGAAAGGATACAACCGATATCAGCCGCGATGAAGTAGCCCGACATCAAACCGCGTGTTGCATCTTTCGAATAGCCGTGATAGTCCTCCAGAAACATGCCCAGCCAGGCGCGTAAGAACTGCCAACTGACAGTCAACATCGCAATTACAATCGCCAGCGTGATGATGCGCAGAATCAGATCGGACGGTTTCTCTGGCAAATCGTTCGAGGCAGGAATTTCAGTCAATTCTTCCGGTCCTGTTTCTTCCCCGACGGGCTGGACAGGCAATTCTTCCTCGTCATCCAGAGAAGCGGAAAGATCCCGGCGACCGATCAGGAGAAACCAGACCGGAACCCAGACCAAACCGGCCAGACCGATTGACCAGAATGGAAATTCCCACGTTTGACCGGCTCGTTCAGCCGCCCCGATATAAAGTGGGACGATGATCGCCCCCAGAGAAGCGCCACTTTGCAGAATGCTGTTTCCCAATGTGCGGTCTTTGGGAGAAAGAACCGCGCGAACCGTCAGCAGCGCACAGGGCCAGTGTCCCGCTTCGAAAACACCGAGCAGGATGCGGCACATCAATAACCAGCGAAACACGGCTGTTCCTGGAGGATCGGCCGGTGTTTCGAGTGTTGCCTTGACCCACTCACTTCCCGCAAAAGCGGTTGCCAATCCTGCCAATGACCAGCCGGTGATGACGATCGGATAAACAAAACGCGGGCCGAATCGATCGGCGATCAGGCCGAAAAAGATGGAACCGAACGCAAAGGCGTATCCGAAATACCCTTCGACCATTCCAATGCGTGCTTCCCCCAGACTGAAATTCTTTTTGAGGATGGGCAGTGTCACGGCGAGAGCCTGGCGGTCCATGTAATTCAGCATCGTTGCCAGTAGCAGAACGGCGCATACAATCCAGGGCCATTTTGAAGCTCTGCCTTCGTTGTTGTTCAGAGATTCCATTTTTCGCCGTTCCAGTCGATGACTCTTTGTAGATAGTTTTCAACACCATCGGCAAAACAGGCGAAAAGCGATTCTCCTTTTTCAGCCGACGCAGCCGAAGGTGTCCCGATATGCCCCGGTTCGCTGCAGTCGGTCATTGTCCAACCGCGATATCCGGGGGCTCCTCCGGTTCCAAACGGGACTTCCGGGACATCTTCGAGTTCCGTTTTGACCAACTCCGGACGAATCCGCAGCATCATCGAGGTTTCCCATTCACCGGCGTGTCCCATTCGATTCTGAACGTAATCGGAACGTGAATCGTTCGGCGAAGCGGAATCCCAGTACGTCAGCCCAAGGAGCAGCAGGTCACTCCGGTTGCGATACTGTTGTCGCAACTCAAACAGAGCCTGCTGAAAAGGAATCGCGTTCCCTCCATGACCATTAATAAACACAAATCGGGCAAATCGATGGGCCAAAAAACATTCCACCAGATTTTTCAGTAAATCGAGATACAACCTCGGCTCGGCTGATAGCGTGCCCGGCATCCCCAGGTGATGATGCGAATTACCGAACCATTGCAGAGGCGCGAACAGCAACCGTTCGGCAAGCGGCCTTTCCTGAACCCGCCGCATCAATTCTCCCAACAGCAGGCTATCCGTAAACAGAGGCATATGCAGCCCGTGCTGTTCGCATGCGGCGATGGGAAAAACAACCGGGGTGTCGCGGGAAAGAGAATCGACCTCTTTCCAGGTCATTTCAGCCAGATTCATGACGCGGCTCTTTCAGGACTGAAGGTCAAAAACCAGTGACAAACTTCCGAATTGATCGAATTGATGATGAGTGCTACTGAGCGTTTATTATCTGCGGGATGCCCCGAAACATGACACGCCAACTCTGTCATCCCCGGGGAAACGCTAAGCAAAGAAGAGGCGTTCGGCAGTACCACGCAGCATTTCCTGCCTGTCTGCCTCGCTGAGAAAATCAATCCTGTCGCGAATCAACGCAATTGCAGGATCATAGCTGTAATTTCCCTGCACCTGATACGGACAGTCACTGGCCCACATCAGTCGTCGGGGACCGTACGCTTCATAAACACGTTTGATCAACGGAATTAAATCGAGATAGGGAGCCTTTTTCTTCCCGAGTGCATAAAAGGCGGAAGTTTTCACGTACGTTGTCGGGAATCGTGCCAATCTGCACAGGGCATCGAGTGGGCCTTTCTCGAATTTTCCGCTCAAACCGATTCGGGCAAAGTGATCAATCACAACTTTGGTACCCGGAAACTTCTGGCAAAGAGCATCGATATATTTGACATCCTGCGGATTGATCAGCGGACAAACAGCCAGGTTCTGTTCACGAGCTGCCTTCCATAAGTTCGCCATCCCTTCGTCATTCACCCAGTTTTTGGCATCATCTCCGTGGGAATGGATGCGAAAACCGCGTACACCTTTTTCCGCCAACTGTTTCATTTTGCAGGAAACATCGCTGCGGCGATGATCCACAATTCCAACTCCGGAAAAAACGCCCGGGTACTTCGCAATCATGTCCAGCATATAACTGTTATCGAAGCCATAAAAGCTCATCTGAATAAGCACAACACGTTCAACGCCGGAAGGTTTGCAATGGGCGAACAACTCCTCTGGTGTGAAGCTTTTGGGCTGCATGTCTTTCACGGTGAAATTTTTATCCAGCGGGTAGCGTTTGGTATCTGGCGTCCAAACGTGGACGTGAGCATCGATCCAACCGGGCTTTTTCTGATCGCCGGCATTCAATGACGAACCGGCAGCCAAAGAAACCGCACCGGCAACAGCCAACGCGCCAAATTCACGTCGAGACAGAGCCTCATTTTTTCGAGAGGACATGACCTGTTCCCCCTCCATTTTCCAGGTGAACTCAATTGAACGATTGATAAAGAAACAACCCCTGAATCGCCTGATACCCAGTATCACCAATGAAACAGGCGATGTCAATCGATGTCAATGGCTTCAATGGCTCAGAGTTTTCGTTCCTACCGCGTCCTTGATCAGGCAAATAATCGCAGATGATGCGGAGGTGAAAAATCTTGTTGGCAGAAGATCAGAAGAAGCGGAGTTCACTTTCGGGCTTCTCATTGTTCCAGCAGGTGGTACTGTTTCTACAAATGGTACTCAATATCTTTACTGAATCTCCACAGAAGGATATCACTGTTCCAGCAAGAGGGAAGTAGCCGTATCTTCGCCATTCTCCTCTTGATTGTCGTCAAATGGTGATTAGAATGAATATACCTGCCTGCCGGGTACATGGCCCGGCTACCCCCCTTGGTTAAGGTTGGAGGATCGGCGCTTCCCCGTAACCGCTTCACATTTCGGGATTGAATTTCAATCTGGTTTTGTCCATCAGCTTGCCTGTTTTGGTTTTCCAATGAAATGAAAGTAGCGGTGGTTGTTGAATTCCGATAAGACGGAGTTTCGTATGCCTGCTTCCCTCGCAATAACCGTGAGTCGTCTTGCTTTTCTCGTTTCTGTCCTGTTGATCCTGCCGGCGTCGGGCCGAGTAAACTGTGCTGGAGAAAAGGTGGGAGAGAAGCAGCCTGTTGATTTCGCCCTGCAAATTCGCCCTCTGCTTTCTGATGCCTGTTTTCATTGTCACGGCCCGGCTGAAGAAGATCGAGAAGCTGATCTTCGTCTGGATGTCAAAAGCAGCCTGTTTACTCCCGTTGCAGAGGGCGGGATACCGATTGTTCCCGGTAAGCCTGAGCAATCCCTCATTTATAAGAGATTGATGACAGACGATCCGGACTTGCAGATGCCCCCGGCTGATTCCGGAAAAAAACTTTCCTCCGAACAGAAAGAGTTGATACGCCGGTGGATTGCAGAAGGAGCCAATTGGTCTCAGCATTGGGCGTTCGTTCCGCCTGTCCGTCCCGCCCTTCCTCAAGTTAAAAATGAGCAGTGGGTGCAAAATCCGATTGATGCGTTTGTGCTCCACAAGTTGGAAGAGAACGGTTTATCACCTGCCGCCAAGGCAGATAAACTGAGACTGTTGCGCCGGTTGTATCTGGATTTGACCGGTTTGTTGCCTTCTGTGCGTGAGATCGACCAGTACATGAAAGATACCAGCGGTCACGCGTATGAGAAGAAAGTTGAAGAACTGTTAAACTCGCCCCACTATGGTGAAAAATGGGCCAGACACTGGCTCGATGCGGCCCGATACTCCGATTCCGATGGCTTCGAAAAGGATAAACCGCGTTTTGTCTGGAATTACCGCGACTGGGTAGTTCGCTCACTCAACAGAGATTTGCCCTACAATCAGTTCCTGATCGAGCAACTTGCCGGAGACATGTTCGAACACCCAACACAGGACCAGATTATTGCGACCGGTTTTTTACGGAATTCGATGCTTAATGAAGAAGGGGGAGTTGATCCGGAACAATTCCGCATGGAGGCGATGTTCGACCGAATGGACGCGATCGGCAAAAGTATTCTCGGCTTGACGATTCAATGTTGTCAGTGCCATTCCCACAAATACGATCCGATCACGCAAACCGAATATTATCGAATGTTCGCCTTCATCAATAACGGCTATGAACATAATACAATCGTCTATTCGCCCGAGGAAGAGTTGCAAATTGCCGGCATCAACGGGCAGATTCGCGAAATCGAAGCGAAGATGAAACAGGATCTTCCCGATTGGCGTCAACGGATGCGGCAATGGGAACAGAGCGTGAAAAATGATCAGCCAGCATGGAAAGTATTGGCTGTCAAAAATTCGACCGGAAGCAATTCCCAGCGTTACTATACTCAGTCAGACGGTTCGATCCTTTCGCAGGGGTATGCTCCTTCCCGTTTCACGGGGCAATTCGCTGTCACGGTCGACGATAAAAAAATGAACGCCATTCGATTGGAATTGCTGGTCGATCCGCGTCTGCCAGCCAATGGGCCGGGGCGTGGATTGAATGGAATGGTCGCCCTGTCCGAATTCAAGCTGTATGTTTCCAGTGCAAAAACGCCTGATAAAAAACAGCTGGTGAAATTTGTAAAGGTTACTGCCGATTACGGTAATCAGCCGCAGCATCTCTCGCCCGATCTTTACATGGCGGCTGATGGAACGACCGGGATTACCGGCCCCGTTTCGTTTGCTGTTGATAACGATAACAAAACCGCATGGGGAATTGATGCCGGGCCGGTATTGAGGAACCAATCGCGAAAAGCCGTTTTCGTGGCGGAAAAAAACTTCGCATTTCCTGAAGGAACACGACTCGAATTTCATCTGGTGCAAATGCACGGCGGTTGGAACAGTAACGATAATCAAACGCTGAATCTGGGACGGTTTCGAATTTCTGTTACTGATCGGAAGGATGTGGTAGCCGATCCCGTTCCGGCAGCGGTCAGAAAAATATTCGAAATCCCTCCTGAAAAGAGAACCGAACAGCAGAACGAAACGGTCTTTTCCTATTGGCGAACGACCGTACCACGCTGGAAAACGGAGAACGAGAAGATCGCCCGATTGTGGAAACTGCACCCTGAAGGAACCATGCAATTGGTCATGATGGAACGGACCGACGAACCTCGCGACACCTACTTTCTGGATCGTGGTGATTTTCTGAAACCGAAACAGAAAGTGACACCGGGTGTTCCCTCCATTCTGAATCCTTTACCGAAAAACGAGCCGCTCAATCGACTCACCTTTGCAAAATGGATTGCAGACAGAAATTCCCCGACTGTCGCTCGGGCGGCTGTCAATCGTGCCTGGCAGGCTTTTTTCGGGCGGGGCATTGTCGCAACGAGCGAAGATTTGGGATCGCAGGGAGAAGCGCCGACCCATCCGGAGCTTCTCGATTGGCTCGCTGTCGAATTGATGGATAACGGCTGGAGTATGAAAAAACTGCATCGACTGATCGTTCTTTCCGCAACCTATCAGCAATCGTCAAAAACAACCCCGCAACTGCTCGAAAAGGATCCTTATAACCGTCTGCTTGCTCATGGGCCGCGTTTTCGTGTCGATGGTGAAATTGTTCGTGATATCGCTCTTTCAGCCAGCGGGTTGATCAACTTGCAAATGGGGGGACCGGGGGTCTATCCCCCGTCGGCCAGTTTTTTGTATTTGCCTCCTGCAAGTTATGGGTACAAAAAGTGGCCGGAAGAACTTGCCGGGAATCAGAAATACCGACGGGCGCTCTACACCTTCCGGTATCGCTCGGTGCCGTATCCAGTGTTGAAAAATTTTGATACACCGAACGGCGATGCTTCCTGTGTTCGTCGGGATCGCAGCAATACACCATTGCAGGCACTGACGACCATGAACGAAAAACTGTTTCTGGAATGTGCACAGGGCTTGGCGCTGAAGACAATCCAGCAGGGAGGGAAAAAAGACACCGACAGGATCAGCTTCGCTTTCCGATGTTGCCTGACGCGATCGCCCTCGAAAGAGGAATTGAAAATCCTGACTGATCTGCTCAACGCCCAGAGAAAACGGATCGCCTCGGGAGAGATCGATGCGGTAAAATTGATCACAGACGAGGCCGGGAATCGGGTCGTTGTTCCTCCAGCCAGGGGCAAGATCAAAGATTCCGAAATGGCTTTGTGGACGATTCTCGCCCGAGTCATTTTGAATTTGGATGAAACAATTTGTAAGGGCTGAGAAGGCGGAAAGATCGGTCGCTCTCCTGATCTCAACAGGAACTTTCAAACGGTAGATGTTTGGGAAGAAATAATGTTGGTGAGACCGGTCATGACAAGCCACCCGTGCCGGGTGGTGGGGCTTTATCAGCAGTACGATACGGTATAATTCAAAAGTTATAAGTCAAAAGTTTCGACATGATTCAATTTGAGGGAACCCCATGAACTGCCAAACTTATCTTCATCGGCATGAAAATCCTCTCCATCGCGCCAGACGCTGGTTTCTGCAGGACTGCGCCGTCGGTCTGGGGGGGATTGCGATGGCGGATCTTCTCGGCAAACAGGCACAGGCGAAAGCTGCCGCCCAGAATCCGCTAGCTCCCAGGAAGCCACATTTTGCACCGAAGGCCAAACGGGTCATCTATCTGTTCATGGCAGGGGGGCCATCCCACTTGGAGATGTTCGACAACAAACCCAAGCTGACGGAATATAACGGTAAACTTCCTCCCGCAGAATTGATGAAGGGCTACCGATCTGCCTTTATCATGCCTGGCGCGACATTACTCGGGCCGAAGTTCAAATTCGCCAAACATGGTCAGTGTGGGACTGAACTTTCTGAAGTCTTGCCTAATATGGCAAAAGTTGTCGATGAGATCGCCATTATCAAATCGATGAAGACAACCGCCTTCAACCATGCGCCCGCTCAGATCGAAATGAATACCGGTCGCCCCCAATTTGGCCGCCCCAGTATGGGAGCCTGGACGCTGTACGGGCTCGGCTCGGAATCCCAGAACCTGCCCGGTTATGTCGTTTTCAGTACCGGGACGAAAGGTCCCAGTGGAGGGAGCTCAAACTGGGGAAGCGGCTTTCTGCCAACAACCTATCAGGGAGTCCAGTTTCGCGGCAGTGGTGAACCGGTGATGTATCTGTCCAACCCGAAGGGAATCGATACCAGACTGCAACGGGATTCCCTGGACGCCATCAATGCACTGAACCGCATTCAGTTGGATCAGGTGCAGGATCCGGAAATCGCGACTCGAATCAATTCCTTTGAAATGGCTTTTCGCATGCAGGCGGAAACTCCCGATGTCGTTGATTTGAATCAGGAAACAAAGCAGACGCTTGAACTGTACGGAGCGGAACCGGGAAAACCGTCATTTGCAAACAGCTGCCTGCTCGCACGACGTCTTGTTGAAAAAGGCACCCGCTTTGTGCAGATTTTTCATGAGGCCTGGGATCAGCACGGCGGTTTGACCGCAGGAATCAGGAAAAACTGCAAGGACACCGAACAGGCCTGTGCCGCCCTGATCATGGATTTGAAAGAACGGGGCATGCTCGATGATACCCTTGTCATTTGGGGCGGTGAGTTCGGACGCACGCCAATGGTTCAGGGAGGAAATGATGGCCGCGATCATCATCCCAACGCATTTAGTGTCTGGATGGCCGGGGGAGGTATCAAGGGCGGGATCACTTATGGCGTCACCGATGAACTCGGCTTCAACGCGGTCGAAGATATCGTTCACACTTATGACTTGCACGCAACAATTCTCCATCTGTTGGGCTTGGATTGCCACAATCTTTCTGTACAATTCCAGGGGCTTGATCAAAAGTTGATCGGGGTTGCACCAGCGAGAGTTGTCACCGAACTGCTTGCCTGACAATAGCTGTTCCCGGCGGCAATCTATTCCCGGTAGCAATTTATCCTTGGTGACGTTTTATTTCTGGAGAGAGACAGGCGGATTTGATGGATCATCGTAAAGCTCGATTGGCGGATCTTCTTGTAGAGCATAGTTGCCAACTCAAACCTGGCGAAAAAGTTCTTATCGAGGCCTTCGATCTCCCTTGCCCGGAATTGGTCAATCTGCTTGTCAGGAAAGTCCGAAACATCGGGGCGATTCCGGTGGTGCAGTTGCGCAATAACCGGGTTTTGCGCGAATGGATTGATTCTGCCGACGAAGACACACTGAAAACAGCCGCCCGGATCGATGCCGACCGGATGAGGCTGATGGATGCCTATATCGGAATCCGCGCTTCCGATAATAGCGCCGAGTTTTCCGGTATCCCCGCCGATAAAATGGAAGCGTATCAGCAACTGTACGTGCAACCGGTTCATTTTGATATTCGGGTTCCTGATACCCGCTGGGTCGTATTGCGATATCCGACCGCTTCGATGGCCCAATCGGCCAACATGAGCACCGATGCTTTCGAAGATTTCTACTACCGCGTTTGCACTGCCGATTATGCCGCGATGGAGAGGGCACAGCAGCCTCTTGTTGAACGCATGCAGAAAACGGATCAGGTGCGGATCGTTTCACCCGGTACGGATTTGTCCTTTTCGATCCGTGATATTCCCGTGATTCCATGTAACGGCCGTAGAAATATTCCCGATGGAGAAGTCTTTACCGCGCCGGTGCGAGAGAGTGTCGAGGGCGAGATTACATACAATATCGGCTCCCGCTACCAGGGAACCGTTTTTCAGGGGATTCGCTTTGTTTTCAAACACGGGAAAATTGTTGAAGCTACATGTGGTAGCCATACCGATCGTTTGAATGCGATTCTCGATACGGATGCGGGCGCGCGATACATTGGTGAATTTTCATTGGGTGTCAACTACGAAATTCAACAACCAATTCTCGATACCCTGTTTGACGAAAAAATTGGCGGCTCGTTGCATTTTACTCCCGGTAACGCCTACACGACGGCAGATAACGGTAATCGAAGTGCGGTTCACTGGGATTTGGTTCTGGCCCAAACACCCGAATATGGAGGGGGTGAAGTCTGGTTCGATGACGAGTTGATCCGTCAGGATGGCCTGTTTACGGTTGACGATCTGAAACCGCTGAATCCCCGCCAGTAGCCATTCTGTCTCTTTTGCCAATGACGTAAAAGTGACAGAGAGATGCAAACTCCGGAAGTTATCATCTGATTCCCACCCGGTTGATCATCGGCCGGTTTCAGAGCTTCTTCCGTCCAATTGGTCTCTTCCTACTGACCACTGAGTGATTGTCCGCGAAGACCCGTGCCTCCTGCGGTGTAGCCGGCGGTTTTGTCGAGTCCGCCCGTCAGCAACAGACCATCGATATTGACCTGTGCCTGGGCAAGTCTGCGTGTGGCGTTGATTGCTTGCAGATTCGCTTCGAAATATGTCCGGCGAACAATAAGCATTTGCAGGAAGTTCAGCTCACCTGCCCGATAGGCCTCTTCAGATAGTTTGAGGGTCTCTTCCGCTTTGGGAAGGATTTCCTTTTGGTATTTCAGCACGGCAATTTTTGCGGCGTCATATTCCTGGGAGACCTTGGCAAGGCGAGATTTGATCGAAAGCTCAATCCTTTTCACTTCATGGGTCGCCTGACAGAACTGTGCGTAGGCAGCCGATATGTTCCCTCTGTTTTTGTTGTACACGGGAAGCGGAGCAGATACCTGGACATTGAGCATCCCCGAATTTGTTCCGTTATCGGCACCGGCTCCCAACTGCACGGTCAGGTTGGGTATCGCCTGCACCTTCTGACGGTCCAGATTGGCCTTGGCCTGACTGACGCGCATCTGGGCGGCACTCAATTCCGGACTACTGGCAAGCAGACTCTGGTAAGCGGAGTCCCAGTCTTGATCGACAATTTCGGGGTTCATTTCATCAACAATGGGAGCAGGGGCCAGATAGGGCATACCGGTCAGAGCGGTTAAATCCTTCCATGCACCCTGAAGGGCAAATTCAGCCTGCTGTTGTCTGATTTGAATTTGATTCATCTGAATTTCTGCCTGCAGGACATCAACTTCAGTTCCTTCCCCGGCTGCACGCCGCGATTTGGCAATTTCCGCTCCTTTTTGCGTCACTGAAGCGAAATCGCTGGCAAGCTGTTTGATTCGTTGGGCCGCAACCGCGTCGTAATAGCGAAGACGTACATCCGTCAAAACACGGTAGCGTTGTGTTTCTACATCCCACATTTGTGCCTGCACAGCCCGGGACAAGACCCGCTCATTAAGAGCCAACTTGTTTCCACGAACAAACTGCTGCTGGTAGAAGAACACGTGCTGGTCGGTTCCCTGATCCGCAAGTTGGCTTCCGGAAAAACCGACGGTCGGATTCGGGTACGCTCCAACCTGATTCCGAATGCCATTGGCTCGACTTGCAGCAGCGGAAAGCAGTTTGATAGTCGGATTGTTGTCCAGAGCGAGTTGCTCAAATTCTGCCAGCGTCATCCCCTCTGCTGCTGGAGAGTAGTCCTCATTAACCGAAGGTAGTTCCGCAGGCTCCGCGATCGGCATGGGCAAGGCAACCGGTTCTTCGTGTTCTTCGGCTTTCCGATCAGCAGCGGGTTGCTCTGTCAATGCCGTCAAAAGAAATTGACTTTCTTTTTCAGACTTCCCATCAGTTTTATTCTGCGGTTCCTGTTTTGTATTTTCGACGACGGATTGATCCGCAAGTTCGATTTTTTCAGTCACCTTTTCAGCAGCACCGCTGGTACTCGCAGGCAAATCCTGTTGTTTTTCACTCTGGGAGCGATCGGCAATCGCTCCGTCGACATCAATCGCTCCGTCGACATCGCGTACTTCCGGTACTGTCTCTGAGACTGAATAGCGTTGAGTTGTGCATCCGACTGAAGTGAGAACGAAAAGCAGAAACAGTGTTAAACCGGTTCGAAACCCTTCCGCTAATTCTACCGGGGCACTGCTTTTAATTGGGATGCCGTATCGCATGATGACTCATTTCATTCCGTTGAAAGTCTGGCAATATTTATGGTACGTCCGAACCCAACCTTTCGGTTTTCGGCCACCTTGGCATTTTCTCCAATGGTAGCTGCGCACCCTCCACAAAGTATCCCGGTTGACCGCCCCAACGGAAGGATCGGCTATTTGCGCTATAATGAATGAATCCGGTTAATCAGATTCCGTCCGAATGAAGCAATGAATGCGACTAATCGGTATAACCGTCATATTTTACTTCAAGATTCGTTTCCAGACGGTCAATTTATGTAAGGATAGACAGTCTGTAACGATTATGACGATCCTTCAGTCAGCATTGCGTTCTGTAGGAACAGGATGCAGCGTTTTGCCAGACCGTGGAAGTCCACTGCTGCGTGGCTCGGCCGTTTACCTCTTTCACGTCATTCAAAACAGCCGGCCACTTTTGCACACATGTTCGGTGATGAGAGATAAACCTAATCGAATTTCACGACACGACCGGTATCGACGGACTCCTGGGCGGCCAGGCACATTGCGACAGACCAGCGGCCATCTTCCGCGTTGCAAGCGAGCGGTTTCCCCTGAGTGATCGCCTCCACGAGCATTCCGATCTGGTCTTCCAATTCAAACAATTCCCCGGTAATTTTTTCAATCGGAATGGTCTTCACTTCCTTGCCATCAAATGCCCGCAGGGAAAAACTCGGGTGCCGGGTTCGGTCAAGGGCACCGCTCCAGGAAGCCCAGAGGGCTCCTTTGGTTCCTGTGATTTTCGCCATGCAATGATGTTCAAACGCGCTAAGCGTCTGGGAAACCAGCGCGTAGCCCCCGTCTTCAAATTTGATGATCGCACTGAAGTTGTCCTGCAATTCCGGATGATCCGGCTGTCGGGAGTTGGCGGCAGCGTAAACGGAAACCGGCTCACCACAAGAGGATAGATACCAGCGGGCCAGATCGAAAAAATGAATCGGTTCTTCCAGAATCCAGTTGCCGACACGTGAAATATCGTACCGCCAGCCATCGGCCCCCAAACGGTATGGATTCCGGGACAATTCAACCAGTGCATACTGCGGATGCCCGATAAAGCCTTCGTCGATCAATTCCTTTGCCTTTCCCCACAAAGAGGAAAGTCGAAACTCGTGCCCCACCGCAAGCAGGCGATCTTTTTCCCTGGCAAGGCGAACAAGGTCGTCACATTCTTCCATTGAAATCCCCATCGGTTTTTCCAGCAGAAGATGTTTGCCGGAGTTCAATACCGCACTGGCAATTTCATGATGCAGGTAACTGGGCACGACAACATCAACGATATCAATATCATCCCGATCAAGCAGTTCCCTGTAATCCTGATAGGTTCCTGCATTCGGATAAATTTCCCGGGCTTCTGCGATACTGGCATCACTGCGAGCCGAAATGGCAACAAGTTCTGCTCCTGCGTTTTTTGCAATCGCATCGGCATGATGTTTGCCCCAGGCACCAAACCCGATCAAACCAAAACGTACTTTTGAATCACTCATTGCACTTTATTTCTTTTACCCAGATGTTTCGAAATTGAATATGATCTCCATGGTGCTGCAAACCGATCGGCCCGCTCTCGGGAAGACCGGGGAGCTTTTCCGAATACAGAACCAGCTTTCCATTCAGTTCCACCTTCATGCGATCATCTTTCAAGGTGATCAGAAAAGCGTTCCATTCGCCGAGCGGATTATCTCCAAATTCAAACGGAATACAGGAACGCCTTAAAATCTGCCCCAGCGATTTATTTGTGCGGTATCCGTTGATTTCCCCCGAGCCCAGTTCCTGGCACCAAATATTCGCCTGACAATCCAGAATCCCACGAAACAGAATCCCGCTATCCCCGGCGTCCAGATGAGGCCGCGTGATCCGCTTCCCTTTTTCGTCCCGCAGGAAATTCCCGTTCCATAGAACGATCGGATGCGGTTTCATGACCGGCTTATCCGGGAAACGCCATTCAACGTAGAATTCTGTTTCACGATAGGATTTTTTCGTCCAGAGTCCGCGATCAACATGTTTTTTTGCGGTTGCTTTGCCGTCGTAATCGATCAATCCGTCCTTGGCGACCCAGTGCCCACGATGTCCCTCGCTCAATTTCCATTTGGAAAGATCCGTTCCGGTAAATAGTGGATCGAACCCTTTTTGCTGAAGCTGCGAAGCGGTCAGGAATCCATCAGACGATTTTTCCTCGGCGTTGAGTTGTGGGCAATAGAGAAGACCAAGAGATAACACCGATGTGATTAAGTGATTCTTCATCCAATAGTGAAGCATGATTGAAACCTTTTCTGCAGGACAACATAACCGTTCGGATGCACCTCGGCACATTCCGTCATCGAAG
>JALTOP010000311.1 GCA_027000105.1 Planctomycetaceae bacterium
CATTTCAGCGTTTCGGCTGGTACTCAACCAGCCGATGCCACCACAGACCTTCTTTGACGATTGTGTGATCGGTATGCGGATTCACCGGGCTGGTTACCAGCTTCTTTATGAAAAACAGGCCATTGCCAGAGAAGAAACGGCTCCCACGATCAGCGACGAACTTCATCGCCGCATCAGAATTGGAGCGGGGGCCTTTCAAAGTTTAACCTGGCTGTGGAGACTGTTGCTGCCCCGCCATCCGCTGGTCAGTTGGGCTTTCTGGTCGCACAAGGTTCTACGCTGGTTCTGCCCGGCATTCATGGTGATCGCGTTGGCAAGCAACTTTCTGCTCACACAAAAACCGCTCTACCAGGGTTTACTTGCGTTACAGGGAATCTTTTACACGCTCGCCGTTTTGGGGAGCTTTTCAATCTTGCCGGGCAAATTCGGTAAAATCGCTCGGGCGGGCTGGATGTTCGTCAATATGAATGTCGCTTTGGCGCTCGGATTCATCCGCTGGCTTTTCAACACACAAAAAGGAACCTGGAAGAGAACCGAACGATCCGAAGGCTGAATCTTCAAAACCGTTCCCGCTTCTGTCTCTTTCCCGCTTCTCCCACCGTCTTGCAACAGACAGAGGCACGCCTTCATGCACAGTGATACGATAGCCCCTTGCTACAGGTTCGATGTTTCGTTCAGACGACAGCGGTTGTTATCAATAACGGGTTGCATCGAATTGCGGCAGCATGGGGAGTTCTTCATCCCTGGGAATGAAATAGACGATCGGCCTGCCCAGAAGATGATCCCTGAACTGTTCGAAAATTTGATTGCGGATCATCAAGGCTGTCACCTCCTTTTCCTGAAAATAGACAGAAAACGGAATGAAATCGTTATCGACTTCCCACAATTCCTTTTTCTTCCCCTGAGGAAGCCACTGGAACCTGTACTGCATCATGACTGACGGGAACTTTTCATTGCCATTCCGCGTGGTCCATTCCTCACCGGGGACTTCGCGGTAATCAAAGTGAAGAACGTAATCAGCCTGCTCGGCGACAGTAAAACCTTCCTTCTCCAGTTTTTCCGTCAATAACTCGGTTACTTCTTTCATCACCTGATCTTTGGGAGCATGTTCAACCTTGTCGATTTTAATGTCCAGCGCAACACTCATCCCGGGAGCAATTTTTGCCTGATCGGGTTGATCGAGCAAGGCAAGCGATTTCTGCAAATTCTCCGGCGAGAACTTTTTCAACTGGAGCTGCCTGCGAAGACGATTGGTCTCGATGGAAAGCATCCCCTGGCTTGTCAGAAAGAATGGGCGGTTATTGTGGAGGATATCGTGTTCCTTGTCGTGATATGACTCCATAAACCAGAGCGTTCTTCCCGTTTTGGCATCAACCAGCATCCGTCCCCGCAATGAAAAGGCGGTTGAATCGGCCAGCCACTCCAGAGAGCGTCCGGGCTTGTCAACGGTATCTTCATCAGAACCGGGGATCAACAACCTCAGTGGGCGATCCCAATGATATTCCCACTCCTGTTTTCCTGTCGCAGTAGAGATACCGGAGACAGCCGTTTCGTAGGTCGATTCGTTCAACACGGACAGATATTTCCCGTCAGGCGAAAACCCGATCCCCTTCACATAAAACGTATTGCCCCGATCCGAGGAAGTCGGCAGCTTCGGTTCTCCAACAAACTTTCCGTTTTTCCAGTCGAGAATGTAGACTCCTTTTCTGTCATGGGACACCCCGGCGGTGTATCGATACCCGGGACTGTTGATCAAATCGGAGCGGTAAGCCATTGTCCGTTCGCTGAATTTTCTGACGGGGCTCAAGGTTTCTCCCGGCTGTGAAAGATCGAAAACGCTGTAGTCGCTTTTATTGATATCAGGATTTTGCCATTGCATGATCAACAGATGCTGCGGATCGGTAAAATGCATCTGGTGCACAGCGGTACCTTGCGGCCTGATTTTCCTGAAAACGAGCTTTTTAGTCAGCTGCCCCGATTTCAAATCCCGGATTTCGATTGTTTCCGAATTCGTCTGAAGGGTCGCCATCAGTCGGGCATCAGGGCTGAAACAGCGTTTCGAAAATCGTCTCGGGCCACCTTCGTAACTACCTTCCCGCTTTCCGGTCGTCAGGCTGAATATCGCAAGTGCCCCCGGGGTGCTGATGCCCGCCCGACAGAGCAGAACCGGGCCATAGGGATTCGGTCTGAACAGCTTGTCCGTCCCGTCTGGCAGATTGATCGCGATTTTATTGGCCATCTTCCACTTGGGAAGGCTGGGCATCGGATCCGGTTCGACAGACCACGCGATCTCTGTTGGAACTTCTTTCACCACGTTGCTACCGGGAACAACAGGCCTTGTTGATGCAGTCGGATTGATTGGATTGGCTGGGTTCGCTGGGTTAGCTGGATTAGCTGGGTTGGTTGCCACTAGTGGGGCTTTCATTGCAGGGACATTGGCATCAAGTGTGGGCGTTCCGGGAGCCTGCCCGACAGGAGGTTGCCCCACGGGAGTTTGCATCTGGGGAGCCTGCATCTGGGGAGCCTGTCTTGCCATCGCGGCAGGAGCAGGGCCGCCTTTGAGTTCGTTGTATCTTTGTACCAGCGTGTCACTCAATTTAACGGAATCAAAGAATTTCTTTTTATCTTCGTCCCGCGGTTTCCCCTTGGTCGTGAGAAATTCGACCGAGTAAAGATACTTGCCGACGGAGATGATCCCCAGATTGTTGATCACCTTTTTTCCGTCCGGCAAAGGAACTTCCAGTTTCGCCAACAAAGCGGGGACGCCGGAAAAATTCGATTCGCTCGTTTCCAGTTGCCTGCTTCCCGGAATCTTTCCCACCACTTCAGGGAGAAGATAAATCTTGATCTCGGCTGGCGATAATGGCCTCCTCGTGATCGGGTTGACAACCGGGTCTTTCAACTCGATCGATGTGACCGCACAGCCAAATTGGTGATTATCGACAACGTCAATGCGTTGCCTGACAACACTCGAATCAACCGGTTCTTTCTTTTCCTTGACCTTTCCCGTTACCAACACCGACAGATTGCCATCGGGCGTGGTGTAAGGAGTCCAACTGATTCGGGATTGCATCAGGTTTTGAAGCAGCCCCGACTTGAGAACAACAACCAAAGCAATAATGAAAAACGTGCCCGCGCCCCCGGCGATGCCTGCACCTGCCATGCCACCGCTAGCACCACCGCTTTTCCTACGCGCCGGTTTCCTCTTTTTTGAAACCGTTCTTTTTTGGGCAGGGCGCTTCCGCGGGAGTTCCTGTTCCGCGTACAAATCGTCGTCAAACGTCTCATCTTCTTCAAACTGTCTCGTGACTGGAATCGGAATGACCGCGCCACACTCCTTGCATTTTATTTTTCGCCCCGCGAGCTGATCCTTCACGGTATAATCAAAAAAACATTCTTCACAGGTCACTTTAATGCTCATGGGATTTTCCCGTTGAAAGATTTTTTTGCTGAAAGCTTTTGCCCGAAGATCGAAACAGATCAACCCGAAGTTGCCCCGGAGAGTTGTCCCAGACAGATTAGTAAACTTAATAGACAGAACCATGCTGCAAGCAGTGAAGACAGGTGATGTTTTCGGACACCTCATCACTGAGAAAATCATTGAGAAACGCCGGGGCATCGAGAAACGCTGAAGAAACTACGACATCAGTTCGGAGGTTTGGCAGTTTTTTTGACAGTATTCGACGGTAAATTCGACAGGAAAAGTTCGACAGAAGACCGCTCAGCACAGAACGCCGGGCAAAACAGAACCCGACGAAAATATATGAATATCCAGATCGCCCTGCATCAGGCTATCTGACACCTGTAAACTTTTCAAGTGTCCAGCAGACAGATTGGCGCCTGTTGATTTATTCTCCCCACTCTTTTCCCCCTGCTTTCCTTCTTTCACATTGCCGGTTCTGCTCTGGATGCCATTCTGAAAGTTCGCTTATAATTCCCGTTCAACGGATTGGAT
>JALTOP010000312.1 GCA_027000105.1 Planctomycetaceae bacterium
TGCACATCCAACGCGAAATCGAGAAATTGCAATCCCGTGTTGCGCACCTGACGGTCGTTAATCCAGGGGATATCCAGTTCGACCCACGCCTGTTGACTGCTGAAATCATCCTGCATCCCCGGATAAACCGTCGGCCAGGTCGTCGAAAAGGAATCGTCCCAATAAGCCGTCAAGCTGCGGATCAAATCTTCATGCAGAAATTGTGTGCTCATTATTTTTCCAATGTGCGATTACTCAAAAACATTCAACGAAATCGAATCGACCTCGCGGCGCGATTGATTCAGACTGCTGCGAACCATCGCGGCTGCCTGCATTTTGCTTGTTCCAAATTCCAGAAAATTGATGTATTCCACCTCGTTCGTAACGGAAATCCGGGTTGTTTCGCCCTGATCCTCTTCTTCGCCTACGTCCTGATTCCAACCTGAGCGGGCCCGACCTGTCTCCACTGGCGTGCGGTCGATAATCTGCTGCATCAACCGCCGGGCCAATTCCCGAACATACTCCCGCCGCTTCTGAACAAGCTGACCTTTCACCCGTTCCAACCGGTTCCTTACTTGCGATAAATCGGTCTCAACACGAATACCCATTCCGATACCTCCAGAGTTGCATCACTGGAACCAAACAGAAAATGAAATTCACCACACAGACACGGAGGCCCCAGCACGGCTGGTCTGTTCTGACTGCCGTAACAAAAAATGAGATTCACAAGAACGAATAAAATCGCTCTGAAATCTTTCCTGGGGTTGTCCTTTTCTTCTCCCGGTGGTCGATTGTTTTTTCAGGCTTGAGTCATTCTTCAAGAAAGGCAGGCGGGAGCCTGCCCCGCGGTTCTGTATTCACCGGCGCACCAGTTGCAGTGAGACCAAACCGGTGATCGAATCATATTCAAACGCGGTGATGTCGTACTGTTCGCTGTCGATCAATACCCGGTCTGTCAACTGGGGCGCATCGGCTGGCAATTCGTCCTGACTGAGCACAACACGTTTTGCCCCATCAACCGCCTGGCCGGCTGCTGCCTGCGTGGGCATTCTTTCTTCCGATTCGACCAACACCGTGCAACTGGAATCGGTGAATGTTTCGCTCACCTGTTGCGTTTCGGGATCAAACACCCGTTCGACCACCCGGTACGTCGCCGCGATTCCCCAATCGAGAATCGCTCGGGAAATGTCATCCTGTATCTGTAAAGTAAGACTCATCACTTTTCCTGACTGTTATGCTTTTTCGATTACTCGCTATTGCCCCGACATCTGACACAGAGACGCCTCAAAACAATCGCTCGATCACTTCGGTGAAAGTGACGCCCAGCACGAACGTCATCGCCGCCAGAATCGGCATCAAGTTGTTCTGCCAGCGTTCAATCACCCGTAGCCGTGTTTCATGATCGCTGGTCACTTCGACCAATTTGGATAACGTCACCTGGAGTCCTCCCAGTTTCACGTTCGCTTCATGAAGCGCTTCCACAATGCGATCCAGTTTTTCATCCGAACGAGATTCCAACATTCCGATATGCCCTTTTTCCTGACGCCAAAACTTGAAGTAGCCGCATTTGGTGCGTTGCAACGCACCCGACGGTTCTAACGCCTGTCACCTACTCCTCTGTATCCGCCTGCGAAACGATCCATCCCGGGCTTTCCCGTTGTTCCTGTTCCCGCAGCAGCTTTTCGTAAGTTGATCGAGCCTGCAACAGTGCGAGCAGGTTCGTTCCACGATCCGCGGTTGCTCCGGCGTTTCCTGCCACGGCGTATTTCAGGGCAGAGAGTTTTCCGTCTCGCAGCAAATTGGTGATATCCAGATCGATCTGGTTCAAAATTCCCTGGATTTGTTCCGCCGTCAGTTCCGTGCCGCTTACGTTGGAAAGATCAGTTAAATCGCTCACGAGATTCTCTTTCTGATTGATACCATCGATTAGAAGCCGCCTCAGTTTTTCTGTTCGTCGCTTTGCCGGAGCAATTCATAGGCGAGATACTGAATCTGCTCGGCGTAATTTTTTTCGCGAAAATGTGAGACGTCCCAGCCGAATCGCTCACACAATCGAAAGATGTAGAACTCCAGACTGCGGGGGCCGTTCAAGTCGAGTCCGTCTCCGCCGGCGAGAAAAAATCCCGTTGTGATTCCCGGAAATGTTCGCCCGACATGTTGCTGATTTCCGCGATCCGCTCGCACATCCAGATCAAATCGCCTGCCGTCCATCCAGCCTGTTCCAACTCTGTGTGAAGCTGATCCGCGAACAAATCCCAACCCTGATTCCCTTCTGGAGCCGGTGTTTCGAATTCAATTCGATCGTCCGCCTGCAAGCCTTCCCACAACACAATCAGGGCGACGCGCTGGTGATAAACTTCGACCGCTTCCAGATACTGCGAATCGTTTTCATCCGGCTGGATGATCGCCAATCCTTCTGCATCACGAAGCGGCTTTCCGGAAGAATCGCGTGAAATTTTTGTCGGCACCGGCGGGGCGACAATGCCTCGTTCGTGCAATGTTCGATGAAAACCGAGTCGCAAAGGTGAGAGCGCAAACTCCCAGAAACTTCCATCAGGTCGAGGCAACTGAACCCGTCGTGAATAGCGATCTCGAATTTTCTTTCCTGCCATGCGCATTGTCGGTCACCCTTTCCATTATGGTGTTCTGGTATTCCGGAAAATCGATCCTGAAAACGGTTCTGTGATTGGTTCTGGAAATGGTTCTGAGAAATGATTTCTGAATTGAAGAACAAACCAGGGGCTTCGTACCCCTGGCTCGTCTGTTCAATCGGCTTAGGTGTTGCCATCCACTTTGGTGACGAATGCGGTATCGACAGCCGAGATACCACCGTAGTAGCGGGCTTTGACACGCAGCACGACATCCCGTTCAAACGCGGCTTCGCTTTCGGAGCGTTGCAGGAAGGTTTGCACCGGCCAGATTTCCGTCCAGACAAACTGACGGGCAAAATCGCCGAGGTACCAATCGTTGGCCGCTTCGCCGCCCTGTTCGTCGATAAACGGCGAACTCAACACCTGCAACATTCCGCCAAACGGATTCGCCATCTGCATTTCGCCTTCCGCCGTGATGTTCGTCACTTCGGTCGCGTTGACAATACTGCGTGCCGTTCCGCGAAGAGCTTCCGGAACCAGCACGAATTTCGCCGGAGCGATCACGGGGCGAGATGTCCCGTCGATGCGATCATCCTTGACCTCGGTCGCTCGATAATGAAGCACTTCCTCGATATCGGTCCAATCGACCAGCGGAATCGCTGCATTGAACGCGCTCGAAGTGGTATTTCCGACTCCGACCCAGTTCCGGTTTGAACCATCTGTTTTGTAAAGAGTCACGCCGGTTCCCTTCGGGCGGTAAACATAGTTGCCGTTTCCGGCTTCCGCATCCGTCACGCCGCGCACAATGGTTCGCTCACGTTCCTGCCGCAAATAGTAGCCGAGCGCCATCGCCCGTCGGTTGATTTCGCCGGTCTGATCGAAGGCGATCAGTTCCTCGTTGATCGACAAAATGCGCCCCTGTTTCGCTTCAGAAGTGGTGACATATTTTTCCTCGAAAGTCGATTCCTCATAAGGATGCCCTTCGGCTACTTCCGTCGGGCCGGCCAGCGCACGGAACCCCGAGAGCTTCTGGCTTCGTACCGACGACGGAACAACCGTTACCAATCGGTCTCCGATAAAGCCTTCGGTGCTTTCGTATCCTTCGATCACTTTGCGGCCGATCAGTTCGCCTGTCATCACCTGAAACAGATGCGTGCTGACTCCAGGATTCGATTCGCGAAGCAACACTGCGGCCGGTTTCTCTCCCGAGAAGATTTCCTGCGTTCGCCGCAAACCGGAAAGCACACCACACGCTTCAGCCAGTTCGTAATAACTGAAATCGTCCGTGCTGAGCTTCTTTTCATTCAACAGTTCACACGCTTTGTGATAAAACTTTTCCGGGCCGAGTGATTCGACCAGTTCGCGTA
>JALTOP010000313.1 GCA_027000105.1 Planctomycetaceae bacterium
CTCCGGATTTCCCTCACCACGATTTCCCTGGCCATAAAGAGTGTCACGACTTTCCGAGATCCGATTTTCGCTCCCCAGTCGCTCTTGCTCGGCTACCAGAGTTTCCAGATCACCCGAGTGCTCCGATTCAGCGGGTAGTAACGGCTGATCATCAACCGGTTCCAGCGGTCGCAATCCGAGCAGAAGTTCGTTCATTGTATTCTCGCAAAGCTGCTGAGCGGTTGTCTGCAAAGCGGCCTTGTGAGCCTGCGTGCGCCCCATGCCAGCCAGGCGGGCCAGCACAACGACACTCCCCATGAGAATCGCGGTCGCCAGGATGACTTCGATCAAACTGAAACCGCTGCGGGATCTGTTGGAAAATCGTCGGGAGAGATTCATTCGATTTTCTCCCCGGATTCACTATTCTCAAGGGACTGCGCCGGAGTTTCTTCAACCGGCCGAAGCCGAAACGGAGCCGTGTAACTGATGACGCCGGTCAAGCCCCGGATTTCCAGATCGACATAAAAATTTCGCGGCCCGGAAAGACGAATGGTCCTATCTTCCGTGCGGCCGTTGGGCAAAAAAAGAATCGGTTCCGACCAGACAATTGGCTCCCCTGAATCGTCCAACTCCATTTCATTTGCGTCGGATGCCGGTTCCTCAGACAGGAACTCGGCAAAATTTTCAAATGATTCTGACTGATCCTCCTCCGGGAGTTCGACAAAAGAAATTGTCTCAGGCAGTTCCCCCTGTCGAAGAATGAAATTCTGCTTCAGACCGGAATGGACGTTATCTCCTTCCCGAAGATCATCCGACAAGTCCGACAAATCGGGATTGTTGAGATTGTTATCGGTACTTTCCACACTCAGGCCCGAGGGAGTCGAGTTTTCGTCGCTTTCGAGAGAAGGATTTTCGTCAACAGCGGCCTGTTGAACGGGAGCCTGTATCACCCAACCGTTTCCATTGAGCTGATACCGGAACTCGATCTGTTTTCCCTGACGGATCGAAAAGAACCGCGCCTTGCCGAGTGCTGCCTTCACTTGCCGGGAGGCACCGCGCAGCCGACTTTTATCCAGCGGGCCTCGCATTGCTGGAACCGTCATGGCAGCCAGCGCAGCAAGCACTGCCAACACGATCAGCATCTCCAGCAGAGTATAGCCCGATTTTTTCACTGATCGGCTCATGAAATTCCCCGCTGAAAATTGCTTTACCAGGCATCAAACCAGGGGGATTAACACCCCCGGCTCGCCTGAAAAACCCTAACGCCTAATACCTACTACCTAGCGTCTGTTTCACTCATCCTCACTGACATCGCCTCCTGCGTCTCCTGTACTTGTGTTGGAACCGCCCCAACTGGTGATATCGTCCTCGGTATTTTCCTGACCATCGGGGCCGAAAGACCAGATATCAGGAATTCCCTGTTTATTATGTGTCGCCGGAAACTCATAACCGTAGCTGTTCCCCCAAGGGTCTTTGGGAACTCTGTCCGCTTTCAGATAGGGGCCATCCCAGTTGGAGCCCCCTGTTTCGGAGTCTCCTTCTTCTCCTTCCAGCGCGACATCTTCTCCGCCGAGATCCCCTTCGCCGCCGAGTGAGTCAGCAGAAGGCTCGGTGATCAGCGCCTGCAACCCCTGCTCTTTGGATGGGAAGGTGTTCATGTCGATCGCATATCGCTCCAGGGCTGCCTGGAACATCCCGATCTGTGTTTTGACAGCGCTGATATCGGCTTTCGCCTTGCTGCCGAGCAGTCGGGGGCCGACCATCGAAACCAGCAGCACCAGAATCGCCATCACGATTAAAAGTTCAACCAGTGTGAAACCGCCACGAGATATTTTTCGTGGAGTTCCTTTCTTTGTTTCTGTTTCAAATCCTTGCATTTTTCTATTCCTTTTCCCTTCTTGAATTGTCAATCTGAATCATCAATTCGATGACCATAATAACCGCAGTAACCGCACAGTGCGTGACAACATTCTGTAAAAATCAGAGTGGTGTGCCCATCATTTCCCGCAGTCCCCTTACTTCAGGACGGATGGAATGACGGATGGAAAATTCCGCACTTGTTTTGCATGACCATGAAAATAACTACGAATAGGCGTCCCCCTGTTTCTGTTTGCCTCAACTCATCGAAGTGCTCATTTCGAATACGGGAAGCAACAGCGCGACAATTACAAACAGAACCGCACTTCCCATCAACATGAGCAGAGCCGGTTCGATCAAACGAACCATCATGTCGAGTTGCCTGGCTACTTTTTTGTCAATTGTGTCTGCAATGTTGTTCAAAACCTGTTCCAGATTGTTGGCTTCTTCCGCGATGGCGATCATCGCCATCACGTTCCCGGGAATCAAACCGCTTTTGGAAAGAGGTTCCGACAGCGTTTCGCCGGAAGAGATGTTCTCTGCGGCTGAGCGAATCGCCTTTCCCAAAACAACATTTCCGGAAGAATCGCTGCTGATTTCCAGTGCTTTCAACATCGGCACACCGTTGCGGAGCAGCGTTCCCAGAATCCGGCAGAAGCGGGAAACAGCCCCATTGAGAAAGATGCTTCCAAAAATCGGCAACTTTGTTTTCTTTGCATCGAGCCATTCACGCCCCTGAGGAGAAATCGCCCAACGTCGTGCTGCGTAGAGCGCTCCGATTACGGCGCCCAGAACGAGCAATCCGTACGTCCCCAGAAAATCGCTGAGCCATAGCAGAATAACCGTCGCAGTAGGCAGTGTCCCCTGCCGTTCAAGTTGTGCGAACAGATCGGCGAATTTGGGAACGAAAAAGACAATCAGCACCAGCGTCACCGCGGAACCGGCAGTCGCCAGGAAGGCAGGATAGGCCATGGCTCCTTTTATTTTCGCCCGCAATTCGTCCTGTCGTTCCAGAAATTCAGCGGTCTGCTGCAGCGATTCTTCCAGAAACGCTCCTTCCGTCCCGGCCCGTACAATACTGATTGTCAATTCGTTGAAGATATTTTTGTGAGCCGCCATTGCTTCATGTAGTTGCGCCCCTTCAGCAATGCGGCTGCGGATATCGGAAAGGACGGTTTTCATCCGATCGTTCGGCGTCTGCTGAATCAGAATTTCCAACGCCTTCAACAACGGCACACCGTTCGTAAGCAGATCGGCAAGTTGCGTCAACGTCGCCGTGAGCAACTCCGTACTGACACCACTGCCGAAACTGAGCGAAATTCCTTTTTTCTTCGCCGGCTTGACCGTCATCGGAAACAGCGCGCGTTCGGACAGAATCGCCATCACATCGTTTGACGTCTCTGCGGTGATCAGACCGGTCACATTTTGACCGTCCATTGAACGGGCTGTGTAAGCAAATTCCTGCATTTCTTAACGGAAGGCCTCTTTGCAATTCGAGAAATAATCGGATCGATCAACGATTTGCCAACAATCTATCGGGACGCTTCATTTCCGGACTTGTCGGCTTTGGTTACCCGCAACACTTCATCGATGCTCGTCAATCCCTGGGCCACTTTCATCCAGCCATCTTCCCGTAGAGAAATCATTCCCCCTGCCAACGCAGCTCTGCGCAACGCAATCGTGCTCGCCTTTTCACTGGCCATCTGTCGAATTTTATCATTGGTTTCAAGCAATTCATAAATCCCAAGTCGACCGGAATAACCGGTTCCCCTGCAATTCCGACACCCTTTGGGGCGAAAGATCGGCTCGCCATCGGTGTATTCGTAAATGGAAAAATCGGAAGGAATTTCACTGACCGTTGGCATGTACTCCTCTTTGCACTGGTTGCATAATGTTCGCACCAGACGCTGGGCAAGAACTCCTTCCAACGTGCTGGAAACCAGAAACGGTTCGACTCCCATATCAACCAGTCGCATGAACGCACCGGCGGCATCGTTGGTATGCAGCGTGCTGAAAACCATGTGACCGGTCAGCGATGCCTGTACCGCATTTTCAGCGGTTTCGTAATCGCGAATTTCCCCGACAAGCACAACATCCGGATCGTGACGCAGAATCGAACGCAGCGATGCCGCAAACGTCATCCCGACTTTATGATTCACCTGAATCTGATTGATCCCCTCAAGCTGATACTCGATCGGATCTTCCGTCGTGATAATCTTGTTCCGTTCACTTTTGATTTCCGCCAACGCACTGTAAAGCGTCGTCGTTTTCCCTGACCCGGTCGGCCCGGTAACCAGCACAATCCCGTGAGGAAGTCGGATCAGTCTGTGGAACTTCTCGTTGACTTCATCACTCATGCCGATCCCGGAAAGCGAAAACGACATCGCCTCCTTGTCCAGAATCCGCATCACGACGCCTTCACCATGCAGCATCGGAATAATGGAAACACGGATGTCAATTTCACGCCCGGAAACGCGCAGTTTTATTCGTCCATCCTGAGGCACCCGTTTTTCCGCAATATTCAAATGAGCCATGATTTTCAAACGCGAAATAATCGCTGCCTGAAAACGGTTCAATTCCTGCGGAACCGGTTGGGTTTGCAGAACTCCATCGATACGGTAGCGGATCTTCAATCCACTCGCCTGGAGTTCCATATGAATATCACTCGCCCTCACATTCACCGCTTCGGAAAGAATATCATTGACCAGTTTCACCACCGAGGCCTGCTGGGCCATCGCGGCGGCTTCCGATTCATCGAAATCAAGCTCATCCAGAATCTCGATTCCATCGGAATCTTCTTCGGCCTGGGCGATCAGCCCATCAAGCGTCTCTGCCCCAACGCCCAGCTTTGTCTTTATGAGATTCGCCACTTCATGAGGTAACGCCAAAACGGTGTTTACAAACAGACCAGTCGCATCAGCGACCGCGTCCGCTGCCTGGACATCAAACGGGTTTCCGGTGACGATCTGAATTTCGGAATCTGTCCGACTGATCGGAAACAGAAAGTGGCGGTGCACCAACCGGACAGGGAAGTTTTTCAGTGCCTCCTGCTCGACCTCCACTTTCGACAGATCAATGACAGGCATCCCCAGTGAGGCCCCAATTGCCTGAAACGCCTCCAACTCGGTATCAAACTGGAACTCATCAGCAAAACGGCCCAACTGTTCACCATTCTGGAACAATTCCCTGGCGCGACGCAGTTCCTGTTGGCTCAATCGGCGTAATTCCGAATTGGAATGACGAACGCGAAAGGCAACATTCATGGTTTGACTTCTTTCCAAACAGTCGAGAAGGAAAGACGATCGACTGCTTACAGGGGAGGACTCTAAAATTGCGGGAATATTGTATTTGTGAGGCTATTGGAGGGAAGTTGATTGCACAGCCATGCAAACCCACAACTGCAGTTTTATGCAAAGGATCGAACAGTGTCAATGTAAAAATTGCCAAGCTGATTCATTCAAAAAGGCAAACCAGCTAAAACAGAGACCTTTTGTTCATAAACATTCGTGTACGATAGGGTATACACCTAATTCTGCCCCACTTTCCCGGTTCGCCACACTAGCCCGCCTCACTGCACCGAGCCTCGAGCGATCTCCTCGGCAACCTCAATCTCTCCAGTAGGTTGAAGCAGGGCCAACCTTGTAAGCCACATTCATATCTGGAGTATTGATCAGTTCTCCCTTGCGATACAGTGATTCGACTCCAGCCAGCGTCATCCCTGAAGTGAGCAAAGTACGCTCCACGGGATAAGGAGATTTGCCTGTCAGGATCATGTTTTCGATATGGCGAGTCAGCGGATGAAAGAAATCGGCTGTTGTCGAGCCATGTTCGGGCATCGGGAGATACATTTGGCAGGAGATGATTTCGCCTGTATCGGATCGCATCCCTGCGTAATTGAAATCCTGAATATTCACCAGAAACATCGAAGTTCGAAAACCGTCACGATGTTCAATGAAGTAGGCCAGCGCATCCGGAAATGTTTTGCGAGCCCATTCAAAACTGATTTTATCGCTGTAGTAACCCTGTTTGACGGGCAGGTTGTGACTGCGTGTCAATGCGGAAACCATCAACTGACGCGTATTTCGGCGGTCCGGTTTTTCAAGGTAGTTCCACAGGCGTTCTCCCTTGAGCGCCTGAACGCTGCTGATTCCGACTTCGCCCCCCTGTCTCCTTTCCGACATGCATTGAGCCGTTTCGAGTGCGTGAATATCGTACACGTCCGGCCCGCCGTAAGCGACGCAGACGCTTTCACTCATTGGAGTACCGTACGGAATGTCTAACGAGGGCATCCTCCGGGTGACGGGAAGAGATGACCCGGCCATGAAAGCGAACCCCAGTCGTTTGGAATCTGCAACCATCTCCTCGCATTCTTTCCAGGAAGTGGAGAGATGCTTGTCATTGAAGATGGGCACCGATTTGTTGCTCTTTTCAAAAACCTTGACACATTCCTTGAACCATTTGTAACGCGGGTAAAGTTTCTGCCCTTTTTCATTCTTGGGGTAATCGCCATGCTCAGCGATGATGACCACACCATCAACAGCCAGCCTGCCCGTGCCAAGCGTCAACGCATCGGCGATGTTGGAGTACTGTTTCAGTCCATATCGCTTGATCCGGTTCCGGCCCAGATCTTCGTCGGGAAATTGATCGATATAAATTGAAGCGACATCGACTCGCGGATTCTGCCAGGCTCCCCGCCATCCATAACCCAGGCAGAGACGATCGAGAAAATGCTGGGCGTGGGAATGACGATAGACCGTCGAACAGAGAAAGGCGATTTTCTTGCGTGCCCGATTCGAGGATGCCCTTGCCGGGAGTGCAGGCGACACAGCACAGACGCCTGCCAGGCCGGAAAATCTGGAAAGAAAACTCCTGCGGTTCATATTCACGGCGAGATCCCCACTGTTTCGAAGTTCACGGCAGTTCCCGATCCCGTTTCTCAACGGAACACGCATTGGCATCATACCACCGAGCCCCCGCACAGTGCCAGCACAGGAGCAACTTTCCCCTTTCAAGCCGGACAGATCAGGCCAGAGCCTTTTCAATCTCTTTCAGCAATTCGGCCGGTTCAGCCATGCGACCTTTCCCGGTGACGCCGCAACTGAGCCAACCCTCACCCGGGGGAATGATTTGAAGGCCATCCTGTTCGAGCTGCACGATATTTCTCTGCACAGCGGGCTTGTTCCACATTTCCACATTCATCGCCGGAGCCACCATCACCGGGCAGGTGGCAGCCATTGCCAGCGTTGTCAACAGATCGTCGGCAATCCCGTGCGCCAGTTTTCCGATCACGTTGGCTGTTGCAGGGGCGATCAGCAACAGATCAGCCCTGCGTGCCAAACCGATATGCTCCCCCAGAAAATGTTCCCGGGGGGAGAAAAGATCCCGGTACACAGGTCGATTGGTCAAGGCCTCAAAGGTCGTTGAACCGATAAACTTCTCTGCGGATTCTGTCATGACGACGCAGACACCGACCCCCTGCTTGACAAGCTGACTGACCAGTTCAGCCGACTTGTAGGCAGCGATGCCTCCGCAAATGCCCAAGACGATTTCGCGACCTTTCACAAAATTTACCCCAGATCATCCAGACTGGGACCTGCATCGTCAAAAAGATCTTCCACCGAAGGAGCGACTTCGCCACGAAGAGCGACATTTCCCGAACGATCCAGATAGATTTTGTCCTCCAGGATTTCCTGAACGACAATTTCCATGATATTTTTCGTTGGCAAATCGATCAGGGGCTTGGCTTCACGATTCAACGCGATCATCCGTTTTTGAATGATTGTTGAAAGTTTGAAACGCCCTCCGACCTTATTGACAATTGCTTCTTCTTTCAGTGCTTCGAGCATGATTCCTCAATTCTCCCGCTTTGTTGGACAAAATCTCTTTAATCTCGTTAATGGCTCGATCCAGATTATCGTTAATCACACAATACTGATAACGCTCGACAAATTCGAGTTCGCGACGAGCCGTTTCCAGACGACGCTGTATCACGGCCTCATCTTCGGTTCCCCGTTCTCGCAACCGCCGTTCGAATTCTTCTTCTGAAGGGGTGGTGATGAAGATTGTCAGGGCGTCAGGATAATCCCGCATGACGTTCAGCGCCCCTTCAACATCGATCTCCAGCAGAACCCAGGCGTTCGCCCTTCTGGCCCGTTCCAGTTCCGATATCAACGTGCCATACCAGTAACCGGTTCGATGGACTTCCGCATACTCGAGAAACTCCCCCCGCTGTTTACGTTCTTCAAATTCCTCCGGCGTCAAAAAATAGTAATCTTCCCGATCGACTTCGTGCTCCCGTGGAGGCCGCGTGGTCGCGGAAATCGCTTTCACCAGCTTCACAGGCGATTCCCGAACCAGTCGCGAAACAATAGTCGTTTTCCCTGAACCGCTCGGCCCGGAGAGGACAACGATGCAGAAAGGGAGATGTTCAATAGCCTGTTCCACGCAAATTCTTCCAGTTGTATCTTGCCGAAGCTCTGTTGCCGAAGATCTATCTGATGCCGATGCCTCTTCTGTGCCAGAGGAAAACCCGAGTGCCTTCATCCGTTTATTCGATCTTACTCGATATTCTGTACGATCTCTCTCATTTTTTCGACAGCGGCTTTCATCGCTACTGTGTTATGGGAAATTTCCACATCATTCGCCTTGGAGGCAATTGTATTGATTTCCCGAAACATTTCCTGACAGAGGAAATCGAGCTTGCGCCCGGTTGAATGTTTTTCGTCGAGAAACTCCCGGAATTGAGCGATATGGCTGTATAAACGGGTGATTTCCTCCGAAATATCGCATCTTTCAGAGAAAATGCTGACCTCTCTCAGGATGTCGGGAACCTCAATCTGAACTCCCTGTTCGCTGAGCCATTCATTGATCCGGTTTTTCAACCGATTCCGATAACTTTCGACCACTCCCGGCGATCGAGCCTCAATTTTCTTGACGGCGACCTCCAGATCTTCGCAATGTTCCAGAAGTGCCTGGCGCATCGCCTCCCCCTCTGCCCGGCGAAAGCTCTGCAACTGCTCCAATGCTTCTATCAGGGCCGGTTCAAACGCCTGCCACTCTATTTCACCTTCGTCGTCCAGTGAAGCAGCCCGATTGACAACAACTCCAGGCAGCTCAAGAAATTCCGAAAGCTGACTGGGCGGTTGCAGGTGCAATTTTTCCGAGACCGCCTGGGCCTCCTTGAGGTATTCCGCCAGAACCTCACGGTCGATTACGTACGGACTGACCTGCTTTTGCAGTGTCAACTGCACATTGATCGTTACCGTTCCCCGCTCGAGATACTGGCGAACAATTCGATCAACGGCAGATTCTCTCCCATTGAGAGTATCTGGCAGTCGAAGATTCAATTTCAGAAACTTGTTGTTGACTGCCCGGATCTCGACGGCTGCCCGAATTTGATCATCTTCATGACGCGAACGCCCGATGCCGGTCATACTGAGAATCACGAGAGAGTTTCCTGTCTGGTTTCCAAATCGTCCGAACTGCCCCAAGCAGAGTCTTGCAGCCTGCTCAACCTGTTTTACTTCACTCTGTTTTGCAAGACTCTGTTTTGCAAAATCCCGTCTGACAAAAGTACCAGCATCAGCACTTCTGTCAAACAGAGCCCCTCCTCAAGCAGCGTCCATCTCCTGTTGCCAATCCGCCTACTTTTTCTCTACCGGCTTTTTATCCTCTGTCTTTCCGGATTCCCTGTTGGATTCCGTTTTTTGAGGAGCCGGTTTTTCCACCTCTGTTTTTTTCTCTGTTCCAACAGCAGGGGCTGTCTTTTTCTCACCCTCTGCCTGGCTACCGTTTTCCGTCTTGCCTTCGGCTTGGGGAGTTTTTGATTCTTCTTTCGGAGATTCCGAGGAAGTCGGCAACTTGTCCGCACTCACAGGTGGTTGATCTTTCGGAGCTGGTGAATCCCCTTCCTTATCGCCTGATCCTTCTTCGAGAGTTGGAACGACGTTCTTACCTCCCTTGAACGAAGATCCGGTTGTGCTGCTGAGAACACGAATACTGATTCCTGCAGCGAGCACCCAAATAATTGCCAGGCCAACCGTGATCCTGGTAAAGACATCTCCTGCTTTGGTTCCAAACGCACTTTGTCCCCCAGCCCCGCCGAGCGCTCCCGCCAATCCGCCACCTCGACCGCGTTGCAACAACACGACGATAATCAGCAAAAAGCTCAAAAAGGCCAACACGAGCAACATGAAATAGTCCACGCGGACAAACTCCTTAAATAACTGATCAAGTGTAAAACTCTGGAGAGACCCGTAACCACCTCGGCAGGATCGCTCCGGCAAGCCAAACCTACGCCTTTGAAATCTCCAGTCCGGCCTCGATAATGGGGCCGAAATTTTCGACAGACAGGCTCGCACCGCCAACAAGGGCTCCATCAACATTGGGTTGCCCAAGCAGTTCCATTGCGTTCCCCGGCTTGACACTCCCTCCGTACAGGATACGAACCGAATCGGCCAGTTCCTGAGTATAACGACTGGCGAGCCAATTGCGAAGGTGAGCATGTGCCTGTTCGGCCTGTTCCGGAGAAGCTGTTTTCCCGGTCCCAATCGCCCAGACAGGTTCGTAGGCAATCACCACCTGGGTCATCTGTTCTGCGGAAACATCTTCAAGGCCCCCGGCCATCTGTTCATCAAGGACAGCTTCGGTGTTCCCGGCTTCCCGTTCTTCAAGCAATTCTCCCACACACAATACAGCCCTTAAGCCGCCGGCAATGGCTGCTTTTGTCTTTTTGTTGATCAAACCATTGCACTCTTTCAGAATGTGACGACGTTCGCTGTGCCCCAACAGTACCGAGTCGCATCCGATATCTTGAAGCATTCCGACAGAGACTTCCCCGGTGAAAGCTCCTGAGGGTTCGAAGTAGCAATTCTGTCCGCCGACTGAAATACCGCTTTCTCCAACCGCTTGCCTGACCGCCTGCAAATAGGGGAAAGGCGGGCAAACCAGAACATCGACCGATAGCTCTTTGCCGGACACCAACTCCGCCAATCCGGAAGCCAACGCAGTCCCGGAAGCCAAATCCGTGTTCATCTTCCAGTTGCCTGCAATGATCATACGTCGCATCTCAACGCTCCAATTCTTAACGCTCTAACTCAGTTGAAATTAATATCGCTTCCCCAGCCCCGGAAAATTCTTCCCGAACCTGTGTGAGGGCAACACGGCTCATCCCGAAAAGAAACCGGCCTGCCGGCTGCCTGATTCGGGAGATGAACAGACCGGGTCGCCCTGTCACTCCGATGTGGGTACCGGGATCGTTTTACCGAGGCCTGCCGCCATTTTTTGCATCTGCTTCATGACATCATCGTACTGTTCAGGAAGGAGTGCCTGCGGCCCGTCACTTTTGGCCGTTTCCGGGCAGCTATGCACTTCAATATGAACTCCATCAGCTCCAGCTGCAATAGAGGCCAGCGACATCGCCGGAATCAACTCGGGCCGTCCGGTTGCATGAGAGGGATCAATAATCACCGGCAAATGGGTCAGACAGCGCAGGTTTGGGACAATCGCCAAATCGAGAAGATTTCTTGTCGATGGGTCGAAACTTCGGACGCCTCGTTCACACAGAATAACTTCCTTGTTTCCCTGCGAGATGATGTACTCAGCGGACATCAACAGATCGACAACGGTCGCGCTCATTCCGCGCTTCAGCAGAACAGGGCGCTTCGTCAAGCCGACCTCCTTGAGCAGATTGAAGTTCTGCATGTTGCGAGCCCCGATCTGAAAGATGTCCGTATATCGGTCGATCAGCTCCACCTGTCTCGGGTCCATCACTTCGGTAACAACGGGCATTTGCAGTTCGTGTCCAATCGTCTGCAGGATCTTCAGACCTTCTTCTCCCATTCCCTGAAAACTGTAGGGGCTGGTTCGCGGTTTGAACGCACCACCACGCAGCACATTCGCTCCCGAGGCTTTCACGGCGACCGCAATTTCTCGCAGAATATCTTCCCCCTCGATGGCACAAGGCCCGGCGATCATCATCAGGTTCCGTCCCCCTACCTTGACACCGAAACCGAGATCAAACACAGAGGGATCTTCCTGATACTCCAGGCTGGCCATTTTGTACGGCTTGAGTACGGGCACGACTTTTTCGACACCGGGGATCGCCTGAAGAGGGGCTTCACGGAGTTTGTCTTCTTCGCCGATGATGCCGATGACCGTTCGCTTTTCGCCCCGGCTTAAATCGTGTCGGAAACCCATTTCCTCGATTTTGTCGAGAATGTGCTGAATCTGCTTATCTGTTGAATTCTGCTTTAATACAATAATCATGAAAAAATACGTTGTTTAGTGTTTAGTCTAGTGCTGTGGTACGCGAAACCGGATCGGCGCAACCTGAAAATTTTGCCACTCCGTAAGAAATTGACCATATCCCAAAACCAATGAGAATCCAGCAATGTAACTCATTGACAGGGCCGTAAACAACAGTCTCACCCCTGTATTATTGCAGAATCAACGAATTTCAATATGTTTTGTGCGTGCATTCGGGAATTCCCGCTGGCTATTTGGTGTCGCCCGCCTGTTTAATGTACGTTCGGCCTCATTCGTGTCTTGATTGCTCATTCGCGTCTTTATTGTATGTTCAATCGCAGCGACGACCGCAATCACCACAGGAGAACCCGATTTACAGAAAGGAGCATGATGTCGGAGCATCTTGACGAACAGACGCAAGATCAGGAACAAGTCGCATTTGAAATTCTTCTTCCCTACGAAGTGCAACTCGATCGCCAATCGCCTGAATACACCATCCATCAACTGCGGGAGAAGTACTTCGATCACCTCCAGGCGGAGCAGATGGGGTTGTTCACTTTCGGCCTGCGCCTGTTGCTGGAAAGAAAATACCTCCGCCGGCTCAACGATGAGCGACTGGAACTGACCTCAGCCGGAAAAGAATGGTTTTCAAACAGGCTCTCGATGCAGCAAAAGTGACACGTTCGCACAGGCTGCCCGAGCTTCCATCGAACTGTTGACAGAACTTCGCTCAAAAAATGAGATGCAGATTTCAGCGAAACGGTATGGCGGAGTGCTTCTGTTTCGATGTCGGTCATTCCGGCTGGAAGCAGAGTAGCTGGCCGTTTTCCAGTGTCAGGTAGAGGTTTTTGTCCTGATCGATGGCGGCTCCTCCCTTGACCGCGTTTGCAGGCAGAGGAATTTCCCAGCGGTCTTTTCCATTTTTAATATTGATGGCGACCAGGAACGGTTCATCCGGTTTTTCATCGGGATGCCCGGCTGCAAGAAGTTGGTCTCCCGAGATAATGTAGCAGGTAAATCTGCGATTTTTGTTGTCCGTCCAGATATTCTTGACCATCGGCTTGCCTCGCCGCCACGTTGCGGCAAAACGGGACGCTTCCTTGGGGGTGCGTGATTTTCCTTCCGCTTCGGGGGGTTGTAGCGCGAGGTTGTTGAATCGGGAACCGTCGTAGCTGGCATCCAGGCTGAGCGTACAGCCGTCGGGGCAGGTGTAATCGATCGAAAGATATTTGCCGTACTTCGGATAGAATGGATAAAACGCGGTGCGATATTGCGATGTCACCTGCACCCGAGGTTCATTCATACATTGCAGAGTTTGTAGATCGTAGCGTGCTTTTTCGTAGACACCGCCTCCCAGGAACTGTAGTTGCCCATCGACAATCGCGATATTCCCCTGCACACTGATGCCATTGTTCGATTCTTTTGAAAGCTGTCCGGAAGAATCGTTGTATGCTTTCATTTTTCCTGTAATCGCATCGAGCGCAACGACATAGGTTCCATCGTAATGCGTGATTCCTGCGGCTGCGTAAACCGTTTTATCCTGGACAGCCACCCCTCCTGCAACGGGCCAGCCGGAAACGAGCTTGCCGAAGACAAGGATTCGATTCGTCTTCGGAGCCACGCGATACTTCCACAACAATTTCCCCGTTTTCGCGGCGAAAGCGTAAACGGAGCCGTCAGAGCAACCGACAAACAGACGATTTTCCGCAACAGCGGGGGGATAGTTGACGGCTCCAGCCGTGTACGATTTCCACACCCGTTTTCCATGAGAATCGAAAGCGGACACGACGCCGTTGCGATCTGCCACAAAGACCATTCCTCCAGCCGCGACCGGAGCTGTGGGCAATTCGGCGTGGCAAACATCACTCTCCCATGCCAACTTCACCTTGTGGGGCAACTCGGCCTGCGTGACATCGCTTCGGGCATTTGTTCCCCGGTAAGTAGGCCAATCGTTTTTCCTGATGGAGAGCGATTCGACCTTGTTGATATCCCCGTAAGTGACAAGGCCATCGTGAAAGTTGGCTGGTGGGTGGTCGTTCTGGTCGCCTGCGGGAGCCACACCGATGTTTCCATACAGAGACAACTGACAGCCACACATCCAGGGGCCCCAGTAGAAATGACCGTTGGAAATGAGCACACCATCCTGGCAGGGAGGTCGCATTGGGTCTAAGTGTGTCGCATTGTTTTTGTCAGTCATCACCCGCACT
>JALTOP010000314.1 GCA_027000105.1 Planctomycetaceae bacterium
TGACGAAAGAGGCTTTCAATGCGTTACTGAAGACGCTGGAAGAACCGCCGCCCAATGTGAAATTCGTCTTTTGCACGACAGAACCTCAGAAAGTTCCGGATACCATTCTTTCGAGATGCCAGCGTTTTGATTTTGCCAGCATCGAAACGCAGGCGATTGCGCAGCGATTAAGCGAGATTGCCCAGCGCGAAGGAGTTGAAGTAACCACAGAGGCGATTGATCTGGTTGCGCGGCGGGCAGGGGGATCGATGCGGGACAGCCAGTCTCTTTTCGATCAGTTGCTTGCCTTTGGGGCGGACAAAATCGAAGCGGGCGATGTCAATCAACTGCTCGGAACGGCAGACGATGACAGATTGCTGAGAATTCTCGATTTCATTCACAGGAAACAACGGGCAGACCTGCTGAAGGAAATCGATGAGGCGGTGAAAGAGGGCGTTCAACTGGGGAACCTGATTGATCAACTTGTCAACTGTTATCGGGATTTGATGGTTCTCAGTTGTGGCGCCAGTTCCGTGGAATTGATCGGAGTCAGTTCTCTTCAGCGGGAAACATTCACCCAATTGGGAAAGCAGATCGGTCTGGAAACGATCACGGCGGCGATGCAGATCCTCTCGGAAGCAAAAGGACGATTGGCAAGAGTTTCGCACGGCAGAGCCCTGATTGATCTGGCTGTGATCCGTATTTCCCAACTGGAGAACCTGGAAAGCCTGACACAATTGATTGCGGACTTGAAGAGCGCTGAGACCGGTGTGATTACGCTGGCAGGTGGACAGACTCCAGCTGGACAGTCTCGAGGTGGGCAAGTTTCAGGTGGACAGGTTTCCGATCGTTCTCCGGCGGCTTTGCCTGATCAGCCGCATTATCCCTATGATCCGCCGCCAGAATCTGCCCCGACAGTTCGTTCTACCGCCCCGGATAAAAAAAAAACTGAGGCCTCCAGTGTAAAATCGTCAAAATCTCCTGCTGCCCAAACGGCTCCGAACAGAGTTCCGATTCCGTTCGAAGAAAGTCATAAAGAGGAGATTTTGTCGCAACTTGTTGACGCTGTTGATGATGCGATATCTGTCCATTTGAGGCAGGTAGGGCGAACAGCAATTATTGCGCCAAATCGTCTGGATTTATTCTTTAATTCGAACTACGCTTTCTCAAAGAGCTATTTTGATGGCAAACCGGAAGCAGTCAAACAGATTGCCGAGCAGGTTCAGATTCTGACGGGAACGCCACAGGTTCAAGTACAAATACGTTTGGAAGAAGCACCCAATACGGTATCGGTTGCTGAAGCACAGGCGGACGTTGCCGGGGTGGGGCATCGAAAGGAGAAGCATGAATTCGTAAAAGCCGCAGAGACTATTTTTAATGCGACTGTTGGTCAAACAGCAAGAGTCAGGAAATAGTGCTGTAAGCTGCCATGGCTCTGTACTACTAACGGCTAAAGTTTACGAACGGTGCGAAAACTTTTGAAAATCTCTTTTTTTGATTACGGCGGCCAGAACAGAGCAGGCGTACAGGGACGTTCAGGTGTTTTGTGACAGGAAAACCGTTTGGAAACAGTGAATGAGATCGGCATCAATCGGGAAGGGTGGCAGTAACCCGAGGCCGATTCGAGATTGGCGAACTGCCTCATCGAGAGATGTTTTGTCATTCATCACTCTTAACAGGTATCGGGGCGAGATGGACGGGATTATCCCGAGGAGAAATAGAAAGAATGTTTGATAAATTGAGCGGGCTGGCTTCGATGATGAAGCAGGCAAAAGAACTGCAGTCTAAAATGGGGAGTTTTCAGGACTCATTGAAGGAGGTGGTTGTTACTGGCGAAGCCGGTGGCGGCATGGTGAAAGTGACTGCGAATGGTCAACAGACGGTTCTTACCTGCGAGATCGAACCGGCCGTGATGGAATCGGGAGATCGCGAGATGCTGGAAGATCTCGTTGTTTCCGCAGTGAACCAGGCTTTGGATAACGCCCGGCAGGCGGCAGCAGAAAAGATGGCTGAAATGACCGGGGGGATGAATATTCCCGGTCTTCAGGACGCCATGGCCAATATGGGATTGGGCCCTCAGGGGACTTCGTAGCAGTGGGAAATCTGGTTTCCGGTATGGCCTGGCTGGATTCGTCAGTCTGTTTTGGCTGTTCTCTGTTTGGTCTGTCCCTCGTTTTAATTATGCAATGTTGTTGAAAAAAAATGATGGCGCAACCCGAAGCGGTTACCTGATGCAGGTTTCGGTTGCTCTGCCCTCCTTTGGGTTGTCCTGTTGCTGGCGGTAAAAACATGTTCTACATCAATTCGAGAGTTTGGCATCAACCCCATGGATGAACAGTCCCACCCGTATGGTCCGAGTGTTGCAGCTCTGATCGAAGAATTTGCAAAGATGCCGGGGATCGGTCGAAAATCGGCGGAACGGCTCACGCAGTACGTTGTCAACCTGGATCGTCCGAAAGCTGGTGCGTTAATCCGGGCGATTGATTCGGTGAAGCGGAATATCAAACGCTGCAGCAACTGTTTCGTTCTTACCGAGGGGGAGTTGTGTGACATCTGCAGCGATCCGAAACGGGATTCAACCGTTGTTTGTGTTGTCGAGCAGCCGAAGGATGTGATCTCTCTGGAAGCTTCGGGAGCCTATCAGGGACAATATCACGTTTTGCATGGCTGTTTGGCTCCTTTGAACGGAGTTGGCCCGGAGAAATTGACGATTGATGCATTGGTGCAGCGGGTTAAAAGGCAAGGTGTGAAGGAGATCATCATGGCGACGAATCCGACACTGGAAGGAGATGGGACGGCGTTGTTTATCTCCAATTTGTTGGCGGAGGAACAGGTGAAGATAACACGGCTTGCCCGGGGAATTGCATCCGGTTCGGTTCTGGAGTTTGCCAATCGGGAAATGTTGGCCGATGCGATTCATGGCCGTCAGACATTTTGAAAGAGACTTGCCGGGGCGGCATCGTTGGAAGCGGTCGGCATTTTTCTATTTGAACGGCAAATTGAACAGCAACCTGGTTAAGCGGCAAACTGGCATGAAGTTGAAAGAAGCGATAATCAAATGCGTTTGAATCTGTCACAGAACATGAAGATGAGTCAGCAGATGAAGCTGGCTCCGCAGATGATCCAGTCGATGGAGATTTTGCAGATGTCCGTGATGGCGCTTCAGGAAAAAATTGATCAGGAACTGGAAGAAAACGTCGTTTTGGAGGCCGTGGATCCCCAAAAACAAGATACGTATGAGGAGGAAACACCTGCGCCTGTTCCCTCGGCGGAAATTGAACAGCAGGAAATGGTTGTTGATAACGATCACAACAATGAAGCCGATTTCGAGCGGTTGTTGGAACTTTCGGCTGAGTGGCCGGAGGACAATTTCACTTCTGGTGGTAAGCCGTCGGCCAATCGGATCGACGAAATTTCAGATCGTCAGCACGATTTGATCGGAAACCTCGAAGCTCACCCCCAGTCGCTCCAGGATTACCTGCTCGAACAATTCCACTTTTATGAGCTCGATACCGAGGAGAGGAACTTTGGCGAGTTTCTGATACAGAATCTGGATGAGCAGGGTCGCCTGCAGGGTACATTGCCGGAGATCATTCAGGTTTACGGAAAAGGGGTCTCCCGGGAAATGGCCGAACATGTTCTGGGTCTGATTCAGAAATTGGATCCCCCCGGTGTCGGTGCGCGTAACTTGCAGGAATGCCTGCTGCTCCAACTGACCGACGAAACTCCGATGAAAGATGTACTTGTCACGTTAATCAGCAATCATCTGGAAGAAATCAGCCAGAATCGTCTGCCGTTGATTGAACGGAAAACGGGCTATTCCATTGAAACGATCAAACAGGCTTTAGAGCAGATTCGACATCTCGAACCGTATCCCGGGCGGCGTTTCATTTCGCAAACAGCCCAAAACGTGACCCCTGATGTGCGTGACAAGAAGAGGGAGGA
>JALTOP010000315.1:0-9272 GCA_027000105.1 Planctomycetaceae bacterium
GTTTGGTGATGACGGCGAAAAGTTCGGCACGTGGCCCGGTTCAAAAAAACATGTCTACGAAGATGGTTGGCTCAAACGATTCTTCCAACTGTTAAGCGACAATCAGGATTGGATTCGCGTTGTCACCTTTGAGCAGGCGGTCGAGGAAGTTTCTCCATTGGGTCGTTGTTATTTGCCTGATTGCAGTTATCGGGAAATGACCGAGTGGGCATTGCCGACCGAGCGGCAACTTGAATTGATCCGGCTCAATCGAAAACATGCCGAGGATCCGGAGTGGCCCGACATCAAAAAGAGATTGCGCGGCGGGTTCTGGCGGAACTTTCTGGTGAAGTATCCGGAAAGTCACGAAATGTATTGCAGGATGCGCGAAGTGAGCGACCGTCTGGAAGATTTGTCGCGGCAGGAACTGGAACCGGATCACATCGCGATGCTGGATCAGGCGAAAGACCACCTCTATCGCGGACAGTGCAACTGTCCTTACTGGCACGGTGCGTTTGGCGGGTTGTATCTGCCTCATTTGAGAAACGCGATTTATCATCATCTGATAGAAGCAGACACACTCATCGAACAGATTCAGCAAATCGATGCCCGTTGGGTCGAAGTCTCGACGGCTGATTACAATCTTGATGCGCGTCAGGAAGTACGACTTGCCGGAGATCAGCTCGCCGCATACTTTTCACCGGCAAAAGGTGGGCATCTTTATGAACTGGATGTGCGTGGTTCGCGCGTGAATGTTCTGGCGACGTTGAATCGCCGGGCAGAACCGTATCACGAAACGATCCTGGCGCATGCTTCCGGGAATATCGACGGACATAACGAAACGGCTTCTGTTTCCGATGAAATCGTCTTCAAGCAGGAAGATTTGCACCTGCAACTACAATACGACAGTTGGCCCCGCAAATCTTTGGTCGATCATTATTTGCCGGTTGGGCTATCGAAAGAAGATTTTCAAGCCGGACGGGGCATTAATGGGGAAGCGGAGTTTGCCGTTTTTCAAACAACGCTAAAACGTTCCTCTAACAGTGCGGAAGTCGTTCTTTCCCGCCGCTGTCGCTGGGATCATCAGACACCAAAACTGACGAAAACAATCAGACTCGAAACCAGTTCGCCCTCTCAGCTTGATATCACGTACCGGCTGGAAGATTTGATTCCGGGTGAGCCGATTCATTTTGCGGTCGAGTTCAATTTCGCGGCAATGGCTTCTGATGCCGACGATCGTTTTTATTATGGGGATGAAGGAACGCCGATCGGACATCTTGGCACCGAACATAATCTGGAAAACCATTCACGGATCGGGCTGGTCGATGAATGGCTGGGGCTGGATGCGTCGCTGGAAACATCCCAACCGGCTGGAATCTGGACGTATCCGATCAAGACGGTCAGTCAATCCGAAGGCGGATTCGAACTGGTGCATCAAAGCTGTGTCGTCATTTTGCACTGGGAATTCACGCCGAGTGAAACGACCTGGCAGAGTGAGATCAAAATGCTGCTCGATACCTGTGCCGCCCAGGCAAGAAATCTCGCCAAAAACACCGCGGAGAAAGTTGCCACAGCCGAATTGTAGCGAGATCGGCATCTTCCTTTTGATGCCTGTCCTGCTAACGGTTAAAGTTGACGAACAGTGCAAAAACTTTTGAAAATCTCATTCTGGTTACGGCGGTCAGAACAGACCACTCGTACTGGGTACTTTTAGCCACGGCTCTTTCGCCAAACGGACACTCAGCCAAGGGTTGTCGAGTCTGAATCTCCGTTGGTTCGTCGTCACCATGCGAGGCATTTTATTTCATGGGCATCCCGCAGATAGATTCGATCAGGAGTCAGCGCAGGATGGGACATTGATTCAACTTTTGCTTCTCCCTGTTTGCTTTTTCCAAAAGGGCGAAGTTTTACGACTGGCCGATAGTTGTCGGCTGTCGCATCGATCAGGATCAGATCACCAGAGGTAGTCCACAGTAATACCCGGTCATTTCCAGCGACGAGGTGAACGTGATCGTAAAACTCGTCGCCTGATTCACTCCAGAGAACATCCAGATTGTTCTTCATGTCCAAACAGAACAGCTCGCCGTAGGCGGTGCAGAAAAGTCTTTCTTTCCAGATAACGGGGGAACAGGTATCCGGAGCACAATCTTCGTTGATTGCAACCGGTTTTCCCTGCCGATGAACCAGATCTTTCAATCGGTACAGTCGTGTTGCATTGTTTTCGGTTGCCAAAACAACCAGATCATGATGGATCAGGGGAGTGGTGACATTGAAATCGGAACTGCCACGAGGGATCAATTCCCAAAGCCTTTTACCGCTTTCAGGATTCCAGCCAGCCAGTCCGGCCACATCGTAGCCGATAATTTCCCGATGGTTGTCGAATTTAATGATCTGCATTGTAGAATAGGCTGCGGCGTGACCGGGCGTTTCCCAGATCGTCCTGCCGGTAAGTCGATCAACCGAGACCAGCGACGTCTCCTTTCCGCCGGGAGCGATAATCAGCCGATCTCCGTCCACAACTGGTGGCGAACTGTAACCCCACCAGGGAAGTTCGCCTGCAAAATCAGTAATCAGGTTTTTTTTCCAAATAACTTTCCCGGTTGCGATATCAAAACAGTACAGATCACCCAACGCCCCCTGCGTGTAAACCAGACCGTCACAAACAATCGGCATGGCCCGTGGGGCATTGGTGAAATCGATCTGCTGACCGGCCGGATAGCGATAAGACCACAACGTCTGTCCCGTTTGAGGATCCAGACAACGGATGATATCGTTGGCGAGTTCTGCATCTTTATCAGCCACGACAACAAACTGTTCGGTTACTGCAATTCCGGCCATCGCAGGGCCGGTCAGTTTGGCAGACCAGACGGCCTCCGTTTTCTCCGGAATTGTTCGAGGCAACAGGGAGTAGATGCCGTCGTGCTTTTTACCCCGCCAGTCGATCCATGTTTTTTTCGGTGAATCATACGGGACAAATCCCCAGCGTGTTTCAAGAACCTGCTTCAATACGGGATCGCCTTTCAGTGCGGCTAACGCATTGAGCAATTCCGTTTTTGTCTGCCTCGGCATTCCGTCTGAAACAAACAGTTCGATGAATCTTCGTGGGGCAGTCTGTGCGATGATCCGCAATGATCCTTCAGCCACCTTGCCGCACCCCTCCAGCAGAGACGGCATGAAATCAGAGATGGCAGCCGCCTCGACTTCACGATCAGTCAGGGCGAAGACGGCCGATTCAATACTGCCCGCCGTCATTGTTTTCACCTTGCCGTCCAATGCTTTTTCCTTGAACAGGTCAATGACAGCCTGGTGCGTTTCAGAATCTTCGATCGGCCCCAGCGCAATACGATGTCCGGAGAGATCGGCAACATTCTCAAAGGAAGAGTCGGCTCGCACAACGATCAATCCACGTAACGTCGTTGCGCCGCGTTTGTCGGTCAATTTTGCAAGTGGTGTATATTTCAACTTCAGATGGGCGAGGTCAAATTGCACCAGATTCGACTTGCCTATAATCAGATCGAACTGTTTTCCTGTCTGCTTTTGTGCCAGGCCGACATTTTCGTTGAATGTCAGCGATATCTTTTGCCCCAACAGAATTTCGAGTTGCTCCGCCCAAATTTCATACTTTCTTTGCCCATGTCCTTCCACGCAATCGCAGGAAAGCGGGGCGGCAAGCGGATCCATCACCAGAACACGAAGTTCACCCGATCGTGATTCCGCCCGACAGGGATTGGCCGGCAGGAGAACGCAGAAAAACAGGAGAATCCAACCGCAGGGGTTGTAGAAGGACTTGCTGATGCTCATTTTTTAACCAATACACGAATCAGATTGGCCCGGATATCCATTACGTAGATCCGCTTGCCATCTTTTGAAACTTCAATCGGTATGTAACAGGACATCGCAGCCAGGCGACTCCCCTTATCGTACTCGGTCGTATCAACGTAACCGGTCAATCCCAGAAATGTTCCATCGGAAGAGAAACGCTTGACCCGTCCGATTCCCGACTCGGCAGTATAAAGCACACCTTGCGGGCCAAAATCAAAATTCACCGGATTGCAGCAGGCGGCAAAACCTTCAATCGATGTACGATCGCGTTGTCCCCATGTGTCGATCTGCTTGCCTTCGAAGTCATAACGGTTGACACGGAATCTGGAATTCTCCGCAACAAGAAGCATGTCGTTTTGCACATCGAGATCGAGATGGGCACAACAGCCGTGCTGCTGTTCAATCAGAATTTGGGGGTTACTGAAATCACGATTGAAGCGGACAATATCCTCACTCGCCCGCACACTGAATCCGTTGCCGAAAGCGACAAAAAGATAGCTTTTACTGGCCGCCAGACCACTGACTGCAGCTTGGGCAAATTTTCCATCCATCACCTTTTTCACATCAAGCTGTTTTTTTATTTTTCCCTTTCGATCCAGTATCGTCAGCGTTCCCTTGCCTCCAATGAAAACGGTTGAATCATCCAGAGCAGTCACCATTTTTGCAGGCGTACTTTTCAGTTGCCAGGTCTTCAGAACTCTGCCACTCGGCGAAAGTACCTTGATGGCGTAGAGACGTGGGCCGCCAGATTCATGAGGAGGCCCTTTCCGCATACCCATTCGTGGCCCTTTGCGAAATCCGGGGCGTCCTGGTCTGCCTCCCGGGCTGGGTCTGCCTCCCGGGCTGGGTCTGCCTCCCGGGCTGGGACTGGCTCCTGGGCGTAGTCGAACCGGAGGGAGTTGCTGCTGGTTTGGCGGTGGAGAGACCGCCTTGGCATTTTTGTCGGGCCAACTGATCGCAGCCAGAAGATTCCCGTCCTCGTTCATTGCAATCGTTTCTATTTTTCCATCCGCAGGGATCGCGAAACGGATAGGTTTCGTTTCCTTGTGAGTGGGCGTTTCCTGCTCTTCGGGCGATTCACTCAACGCAGCGAGAGGAAAACTTCCGAGGCAGAGCAATACCCAAACGCCTGGTATGAGAAACCTGACTGCCGATACGATTCTCACAATAGATCTCCTGCTTGTAACTTATTCCTGGGGGCCTGACAGATTTCCATGAAACGGCATCCAACCATACCATTATTGGGGATAGGCAACTGTCAAACAGCTCACAAGTTGCTGGCAACAGGCAGAAAAAACCGATGGACAAATGAGAATTTCCTCAAGACCGGATATCTTGCCACGCACCACTCCCGGCCTATTTAACCCCAGATATCAGCAATAGTTTCGGCTATTCCCAACCGATTCCATTCCGCCGATTCCATTCCGCTGTGCACATATACGCAGTGCGCAACCCGTTGCAAGAGCGTGAAATGTTTGCCATTCTTTCATCGCAGCACTAACCACACGAACTGCAGTCCACGAGCCCCGGCATCGGTGCAAACAGGGCCGTTGAGGCTGTCTCGATTCCGTCCCGAGCCAGGCAGTTCATATAGGAAACAAGGGGCTTGCTTACTTTCCCTGTTTTTCTTCGATGAGAATGGTTCCGGTTCTGAACAGGAATTTGAAATTCTGTTTTTTGAAGTCATGTTTCATTGCAATAAGCAGCCCGGTAAAGCCGGACGGAATCCCCTGCAGTTCCTTTCCGCTCTGTTTATGCACAAGTTTCATTTTGGGGAGATAGCCCGTTTGTTCCTTACCGTTATCGTCGAGATAGGTTCCTGGAACCAGAGCTGCATAAATCAGAAATGGGAAGGAAGCCGGCTGATTGGATAACCATCGCAGATTATCAATTTTCTGCGTCCAGATCACTTTTTTTGTTTTCCTGCTGACTGCAATGACCGGGCCGTTGACAGCTCGGGGCGATTGATTGTCCAGCGGCTGGGTCAGCAGCCGGGATTCTGTTGTCAGATGAAAATACCAGTTGGCCGGATCGGAATGGACAAACAGTCGGGACTGAGACGTTTCAGGTGTCTCAATCTGAAAAAGAACAGGATCTACCTTGACCGGATCGAGCACGTACAATTTCTGCTTGCCGATATCGTGTACGGCGAGGAGTCCATTTCCGGCAAGGTCAATTGAAATCTCTGTCGATAATGTTTGATTCCAGACAATCTTCTGGTTTGTCAAATCGTAACCGGTCAGGATCCCTTTTTCCGGAGTAATGCGATTGAACATCACGACAACATTTTCCTGCATTGCCAATATTTGTTGATGCGGAGGAAGTTGGGCCAACAACCCGGGCTTTCCGTCATCCAACCGCAAAGGAAGAATTCTGCGGTTATTCGGATTGATGAGATAAACATTTTCGCCGTCCATGCTGATTGATAGTGGAACCGAGGAATTCGTTTCGAATTCCCATAGCACCTTTCCGGTATCAGCCTGTTTGAGATAGATTTTACTTCCAAGCCGACAGGCAAAGCGATGATCTTTTATCGGTGTCATTTCCCCAATCGGCACACCGTACAGTTTTGTCAACAGTTTTTGGCCAATAAAGGGCTCCTGTAAAACCGGGCTGTCCCATGAAACATCGCCAAAATTTTCACTCCAAAGAACTTTTCCGAACCCATCGATGCCAACCAGAGAACCTTCGTTGCTGAAAATGATCAGGTGGCCTTCGCTTTGCATCGAACAGGTGCGAACCGACCTGAGAATCCCTTCCAGTGAAATGGCAAACTCCGCCTGATTGACCGCTGAATAGGCCGTCAGTTGTGGTCCCTGGTGAGAAACACGAAAACTCCAGAATTCCCACGGACTGCCCGCCGGGTGGGTCGCTTTCACTTCGAGTTGCTGGCTGAACAGATTGCGGTCGACTTCTTCAGGCTGAACCGAAACCTTATACTGTCTGTCCAGAACAAGGCCCTGAAGTTTCCTGTTCGCCAGTTCGTCAAGGTTTCTGTTTTCGTTTCTCCATGCAGCGGCCAGTTGTTCGCCCGTTTTTTCTTTCAGGCATACCGTGCGGCCGAACGTGCTCTCCAGTTCGCCCAGATACACGACCGCTTCTTCGTATTTTTTCAGACGGATGAAAAATCGGGCGAGCCGCGCGGTTACTTCGGCCTGTTGAGCCGGAGTGCCGTTTCTCTTCAGCCACAGCAGATGCCGTTCCAGTTGAAGCGGTGAAAGTTGAGAAGCGAACTGACGAACCAGATGCAGGCGATAATTCTGTGACAATTCCCGGCTGGCGCAAAAAAGTTCCAGCGTGGTGAGTCGAGTTGCATCAGTTGACTGTTTGAACCATCCGGAAATTTCGGCGTTCAGTTTCTTTCTCTGTTGTTGATCTGCGGAATGGAATAGATCTTTGACTATCGCTTTGATCAGCGAGGCGGCCCGGACCCGCTGTTCTCCCGAAACCGCAATCATCTGATCTGCTCTGGTCTGTGATTCAGTCAAGTCCCGTAACACAACAAGAGCTTCGACAAGCTTATGATGTTGCTGGAGCGCCTTAACGTAACGAAGTACGATTTCCGTTGAATGTTCCGCGGAGACCATCATCTCGGAGAGTTCTGCAATTTCCTGGTCGGTCAACACAATCTCGTCGGCATTCAGAATGGTTTTCGTTATTTGGCGGGCTGTTTCGGGCAATCGTTTGATGCGATACGATTTTTGCAGCAGAGCCAATCCGTTTTGCACATGCCCCAGATGCAATTCCAGTTGTCCTTTCAGGGAAAGCGTCAAGGCGTCTTCCGGATTGTCGTGCAGTTTTTGTTCGATGTTTTTCCGAACCTGATGCAGCGGCCGCAGCGCAATCAGCCGACCATTGCGAACCGTCAACAACTGATCTCCTGTGACGATCAGATTGCCCGGCTGGAAGGAGGAATCGCCCTGTCCGGTTGTGGCGAGCAGCAAACCTGTCTCAATATCGTAAGAATGCAGCCCGTCATCGAGTGTCGGTAATTGATACACACGGCCGCGCTGCACACCTCGCCCGGCAGCCGGGGCGAGGGAAACCGAGCGAGGCCAATTCGACAGTCCGGTTCTTACATCAAGTGAGCGCAATGTCTGTTTGCCGACGATGAGAACGTCTTTCTGATCTACTACTTCGATATACATTCCATCGCGTCGAATTTCGCTCCAAAGGAGCTTTCCGGTGAGCAGATCGAGGCAGAACAGGTCGTCGGAATCGACCGGGGTAACGAGCAAATAGTTGCCGGCAACAAGCGGGACGTAGTCCTGCCAATGCGATCCGTACAGCATTTGTGACAGCGAGACCAGTCGTGGCGAACCGGCAGGATTGGGCTGTCTGCGCCCAAATGGGGAAGATTCTCCCCTGTCCTTATGAGGCTGTTTGTAGCTGAAACTCCAACGGAGTTCTTTTGATTCAAGGTCGATTGCCAAAACCGTTCCCGCATTGGTCGAACAGATCAGATAGGGGTCGTGAAAAGTGGGAGAAATGCCGGAAAGTCTGCGGGAACCGTCGAGCAATATTTCTACTTCCGGAATGGCCAACGGTTGCATCCACAGCGGTGAGCCGGTATCAACATTCAACTGACTGAGAAAAATTTGCCCTCCATTTTCGGAAAGCAGATACGCATCCCCTTCGACAATCACAGGCGGCCCAAGAAAAAAGTGGCCGGAATAGTTCTGGTTCTGTCCCCCCAACACGCCACCCGCTTCCCAAAGAATGCGCCCGGTTTTCACATCGAATGCCGAAAGACGATTGGCGTTGTTCGGCACGATCGAGAAGTCCTCAACGGCTTGAAAACTTCCACGCGAATAACCATTGATGATTCCGCATTCCCGGATGGCGAAAAGATGTTCGCCATCGCTGGATAGAGTTCCTGTCGTCAGATCAGCCACAGCCTGCTGGATCAGATATTGTTCATAATTTCCCATTCCTCCCGATCCCCGGATGGTCAATTTCGCCAGCAATTCTTCACTTTGCAGATATTCCAGAACGCGATCGTGTGTAGAAGACTTCCAGAGCAGATGACCATCCTTTGCCGAAAAAGCGGCGACGGTCCCAAAAGCAGAAACCATCACGCGTCCATCAACCAGAATCGGATTCAGGGCTGGTAATGTCGTATATTTCTCGCTCTCCAGTTCCCGAAAAATACCCTGCAGCAGATCGCTGACAAGTTTCTTGCGAGGCAGATGATCGGGCAACAGAGGCCCAATCAAATCGATATCCCATTGCACCAGTGGAAGCGGGTTGAACGGAGCTTCAAGTTTATCCCGGTTGGCGGTACGGCGAAACATCGGCCAATCGGCGGGCCAGTCGGAACGATGCCGCCCGGTTGCGCCCATTGCTCGATAGGGGGGAACGTGCCTGTTTGATGACTGCGCCAGAAAAGAATCGAGAATCTCCTGGAGCGTCTTCACCTGACCGCCGATACGGAGCGATTTTTCAGGATGAGTACTCTGGTATTGTTGGAT
>JALTOP010000315.1:9282-10089 GCA_027000105.1 Planctomycetaceae bacterium
CGCCGGTTTTTCCTGCCCGAGTTTCATCCAGCAGAACGCGTTTTTGATGACGATCCACGGTTTGATCTCGGCGGGAACACGCTCCAATTCCGAGAGGCGTTCAAAATTCATCACGGCAGCCAGAAAGCGGCCTTCATCCAGTTCAAGACAGGCCAATCGATAGGCTGCGGAAATGCCCGATTTCGTGTGCAAATACTTTTGCACAATCTGTAATAGCAATTTACGATCGCCGGTCAACTGGAACTGTTTCAACAAGTTTGAGGCCACCGCTCCATATTGCACTTCATAAGCCTGGAGAACCTCTTTGGGCTGCTGCTCGACCCAGCTTCGCACAAATTGTCTTGTGCTACGATACCTGCTCGTTTTTGCGACGAGAAAGTAATCGGACGGATGTTCGATTACCGCTTGCATCGCCATCGCAGCTTCCAATGGCCGATCCTTCTTTGCGAAATCGACCACTGTATTCATCTTCTGCATCAAATTGCGGTCGAATGAAACATGGTACCACGGCTTATTATCACCAGACGGCTCACCTTCAAAAAAAGGCAACTCCTGCCCCCACACCACAGTGAGCCGGATAAAGAAAGTCAGCACAAACAGCAATAGTCTGTTTTGATAGAGTGGATTGAATTTGTTCATAAACAGATCATACTTCCGATAGTCACCGTGGCATTGCCGTTCATTCTACCGCAACGCAGGCCACGAGACAAATTACACGTCAGATTGGTCAAACAACACGCCATAAACAACACCCCACAGAGAGCCGATAACGATCGCCCATAGCCGTGCGATTCAGATCTCTTACGG
>JALTOP010000315.1:10099-12635 GCA_027000105.1 Planctomycetaceae bacterium
TTCATCAGTTGGCACTATAGTAGTTGGAAACGCGGAACCTTTCTTTCGATTCGCCCATTCATTTCATGATTCCGAATCCGATCAAAAAGCGGTCAAGCCGAAGACAGGAGGAAATCCCTCTTGTTCAGTGGGATGATGCGCGGTTGTTGAATGCGTTTGTCGTTTCCGAAAACAGGGAAGCGTTACGGGTGATCATCGAGCGGTACGGTCCGATGGTCATGGCAATCTGCAAGCGGGCGACGGCTCAGCATGCCGATGCGGAGGATGCTTTTCAGGCGACATTTTTGATACTTGTCCAGAGGGCCGGAAAAATACGGAAACAGAAATCGTTGGCGGGTTGGCTGTTTCAGGTTGCCAGGCGAACAGCCGTGCGTGCCCGGCAGCGACAACGGAACAGGCGGGAATTGACCGTGTTTTCAGATCAGGAACCGATCAGTAATCAAAATCTGTTTGCGGAAATTGCACAGGAATTTGAAGCCGAGCAGATCGACGTTGTTCTGGCTGGTTTGCCCGAAAAATATCGCGATCCGCTGGTAATGTTTCATTTTCAACAGATGTCAGTCAGTGAAATCTGTGAGGCAATGAATTCCACTCAGGGAAGTGTGGAAGGACTTTTGAAACGTGGACGTAGCGAACTGAAAAGACGTCTGCAACAGGCAGGCATCACCCTTTCTTCGTTCGCGATTGTTACTCTGTTATCGCAATCCCCAATACAGGCGGGCCAGAGTTGTAGCGCAGGTTTAATTGACCAGACCGTTTCAGCACTAGCCGAATCGACTAAACTGACAACAACATTCCCCGAATCGATTGAACAGTTAGCTCAACAGGAGTGGATGCCGATGCTTACCAAATCTGCCATCGCGAAATCAATTCTCATTACCTCTGCCGCCTTGTCTATCGCAATCGTGGCAGGCAGCGCGTTTGTAGTGGGTGAGTCGCCCAAAGGTGAATCAGCAATTAACACGCAACTCAGACTGGGAGGAAATGCGCCAACCAGTGATGAGTCAGACGACGACATCGTCACCGACGAGCTTACTGTCAAAGAGAAACAAGCAACGGAGGAAAAAACGGCTGAAAAAACAGCGAAAAAGCCTACAGAGAATCGTTCCGATACCTGGAAAGAGAAATTCCGCCAGGCTCTCAAAGAAGAAACGAACTTCGAATTTATCGAGACGCCGCTGAGCGATGTGACACAACTGATCGGAGAGCAGCATGGCATCAATATCCGTCTTGATACGTTAGCTCTGGAGGAAGCAGGCATCCCTACGGATGAACCGGTCAATTTGATCATCTCGGGCATCTCCCTGCGAAGTGCGTTGAATATCATGTTTGAAAACATGCCAAACGAGGAGCTTGATTACATTCTTGAAGATGAAGTAATGAAGATTACCACACGAGCCAAAGCTGACGAACTGTTGGAAGTGCGGTTTTATCCGATTCCGAAGGGACTGCGCAAAGCGTCCTACACAATGAGTCCGACAGGTAGTTATGGCGCATTGGGGGTGGGAATGAGTAGCCCGACGATGGGAACTGGCTCCGCTGACATAAAAGACCCTCAACTGATTGACTTCGTGATGGATATGGTTGATGACTTCGGCTCATGGAAAAGAGACGGTGGCTTGGGCACAATCTGGATTGTCGGAAATTCTCTCGCTGTTCGGCAAACGCAGCGTGTCCACAGAAAATTGGAAAAGTTCTGGAACGAACTGGAAGCTCAAATGGCAGAGGAAACAGACGCAACACTGGTGCAGCCGCAATTCAAGCCCGTTCTCAAGACGGAAGCCGCCGGGTTTGGTGGCAAAGATAAAAAAGCTGAAAGTGATTCAGCCAAACAAGGTGGCGGTGGCGGTTTCTTTTAATGTTTCTCTAACAGGAACTCGTGCAAACAGATTGAAGTGTGACCTCCCATTTTGAAATCAGGCTTGCTCGTACGGGAAAGTGAGAACCTCCCTGATTGATTGACACCCGAGGAGCAACATCACCAGACGATCGACTCCGAGCGCGACGCCGGAGCATGGCGGGAGGCCGTTTTTCATCGCAGCCAGAAATCGTTTCGGTTGCGGGAGGACTTCCGAACCGTTTGTTTGACGCAAACGGTTTTGGTCGCGGCAGCGATTTTCCAATTCTTCGGAACTGGTGAGTTCATCGTAACCGTTGCAGATTTCAATGCCGTCCAGATAAAGTTCGAAGCGATTGGCAGTTCGTGAATCGGTTTCTGATATCTTCGCCAGAGCTGCTTGAGAAGCCGGGTAGTTATAAAGAAAAACGGCTTGCTGCTCTTTGAGGAACGGCTCCACCTTTTCGGTCAGTAAAAGATTGAGCCAGTTGTCACACTCGGATTGCTCCGTAGTTTGCAAGCCAGCTTTCTCTTCGATATTTGATGTCGCAAAAGCGATGCCGTGTGATCGGCCCAGTTCTTGCAACTGATCGAGATTGAGGTCGAAAATCGAAACGCCGAGTGTTTCACGAAACGCTTCTTCGTAAGTGAACCGCTTGAAACGTGTGGGCAGAACTCGCCCCGTTTGTGAGAACAGGT
>JALTOP010000315.1:12645-14252 GCA_027000105.1 Planctomycetaceae bacterium
GGTGCTGAATGAGCGCCTCCGTAAAATCGATTTGCTGTTGCTCGGTTTCACCACACGCATACCACTCCAGCATGGTAAATTCGGGATTATGCAACGCACCCTGTTCTTCTTTCCGAAATGCCTTGCAAATTTGATAAATCCTATCCGCCCCACTGGCGAGCAGTCGCTTCATGGCAAGTTCGGGGGAGGTTTGCAGATACCGTACAGTACCACCATCAACATTCATCGGCACACAGAACGGTTCCAGATGTTCGTCGATGACCGATTCACTCGAAAGCAGAGGAGTTTCTACTTCCCAGTAGTGTCGCTGATGAAAGAACAGACGGATTTCAGCCAGAATGCTTGCCCGCTTCCGTAATGTTTCGAGTGAAGCGGTAGTGCGAAAATCATCGTCTGGTTGAAGCGGCATCTGATCTCTTTCAGCGGTTTACGTCAGGCAGAGGTTTAACTCAGGCAGCGTCCCGTTTTTCCTGATCGGGCTGATACAGCTTGATGGTGCCTGGAGTCTGTTTTCGCCTGGCTGCTTCTTCCGCCTGTTCGATTTCTTCCTGCGTACCGATGCGTCTGGCGTAAACGTCTCGCAAAAAAGCGGGGAATAATTCCCATGGTCGGGGACTACGGTTCCAGACTTCTGCGATCCGTTTGAAAAAGCCGACTTCGTAGCGGGCAATCATCAACTCATGGGCCACTGCGAGCGGATCGACATCTTCTTTCGCCCACTGCCTGGGACACAGTTTGTAGGCAGGAGCCTGTTCCGTGCGCCCGTATTCGGGAATCGTGTGCAAGATCGGCAATTCATTCTGCACATCGTACTTGGTCGGAAAAACACGACAGGCAGCCGGTCGTCCCTGGTACATTCCGCAACGACTGACACCGAGCGGATGTTCTTGGGTTCTTTCACCTTCCTGAAGAAATTGGCAACATTGTGTGCCGGGGTGTGTCTTGCTTTCGACCTGCCTGAGACAAATGACAAAAGGAGTTTGTGGTTCATCCTGAAAATGAAAATGCGGCGCATAATTCCCCGCGATTTCGCCCTGTGGATCTGCCCAACGACACGCAAATTCCCAGAATGTGAGGCCGCTTTTCCGTTCGAGTCGAATCACATCGGCTCCGTTGATCGGAATCGCATAAGAACGACAACACCCCGCATGACAAGTTTCACACATTCCCATTGGAGGAAGCCTTGTGATTGAACCGCTTGCTGAACGATGACTGGTTGCTGAACGATGATTGCGAGTTGAAAGTCATCGTAAAAACCGGAATAAGCCGAAAATCTTCACATCTCCTGCTAGTATCGAACCGTGCACCAACAAAGCTTAAGCGGCTTTTTGCAATGTTTACCGGGCAGCTATTGTTAAGATTTTTTTAAGAAAATATTTATTTTTTCACAGATTCTGCAGAGCCGTCCCCACCAGAATCTTTCCAGCGATCAAACCTTCCTCTTCGATTGTCCTAACCTCTGAAACAGACAGCGGAAAGGGAGACTCAAACGATGAAAGAAGCTGAGAAACCGGGAGGTATTTCCCTCCATTTTCAGGTTCCGTGATCAAGGTTCCTGTACAGTATCTGCGAGGAATTTCTCCTTCTTGCTAACAATTTATCAACAT
>JALTOP010000316.1:0-2284 GCA_027000105.1 Planctomycetaceae bacterium
AATTGTTTCCGAACCCGATCTGAACTCCGCTTATGAAGCACGACGCTATCTGGAGGAGATGCGACTTTTACTGACTTACATCGGAGTATCCGATTGCAACATGCAGGAAGGCTCACTTCGATGCGATGCCAATGTGAACCTGCAAATCACCAACGACAAGGGGGAAACAGTTGCCACGCCGATTGTCGAAATCAAAAACATGAACAGCATCCGTGGCGTTGAAGCAGCGATTGCCTACGAAGCAAAACGGCAGTACAAACAGTGGCAAAAAACAGGAGAAACCATCGAGAACACTCCCAAGCAGACACGCGGCTGGGATGCGGATCGAGGCGTAACATTCGCCCAGCGCGGCAAAGAGGAGGCATCCGATTATCGTTATTTCCCCGATCCCGATCTTGTGCCGGTAACTGTCAGCGAAGAACTGATCGCGGAAATTCGGGCTGAATTGCAGGAATTTCCACAGGCAAAAAAAAGTCGCTTTCAGAAGGAGTATCAGCTCTCCTCCTACGATGCCGGCGTGATTGTCGAACAGGGGCAGATTTTCGCCGATTTTTTTGAAACGGTTGCCCAAACCTGCGGCGATGCCAAACTGGCCGCCAACTGGGTAACCCAGGAAGTGCTCCGGGAACTGAACGAACGCGAATTGACGATCGAACGCTTCTTCATCACAGCATCGGTTTTGGGAACAATTCTCAAACGTATTGTTGATCAAACCATCGCGAACAAGGGGGCACGGGAAATTTTCGAGCATCTTTGTCAAACTCCCGAAACGGTCGCGACGGAAGCGGACATCGATCAACTGATCAAGGAAAAGGGACTGGAACTGATTACCGATACCGGCGCACTGGAGGGAATCATCGATGCCGTCATTGATCGCAACGAAAAAGTCGTTGCAGATGTCCAGGGTGGCAAACAACAGGCCGTCGGACCGCTCATCGGACAGGTCATGAAAGAACTGAAAGGAGCGGATCCCAAAACCGTCAGATCCATGCTGATCGAAAGAATTCTTGCCCGATAGCCTTCCGGTTCCGACTCGACTTCTCCGGAAAAAGCAAGCTCAAAATGGCACTGCCAGATTTTTTTTGAAGTGAAGCAGATTTAACACTCTACAGTTGACCTTTGACAGGGATTTAACGCTACAATGTCCGCACGCGGCACGGAAATCGCATAAGTTCGGTTTGTGATGGGTCATCAGTTCATCACAAACACTGCGGGGATACCCCGCGGCCGAAGCATTGCAGGCATTGCACGTTGAATGAACACGACTTTGGGCCTTCAAAGTCGACGTCCATTCGCGACAGGAACTGGTTATGCGTTTCCGCGCCGCGTTTTCAGCGGGCCAATTCATCCGGACATTCGTATTCTGATATTCGTATTCTGACATTCGCGGCCAAAGTGAAATATTGGAAAAATTCTCGCCACATTCCACAACTTCACAGGAACAACTTCACAACAATAGTGAAATGGCTATTCGTAACACGTTGAAAGTTCCCACCTGCTCATCAATATGAATCGTTTGCTGAAAATAGTTTGGGAATGGATATTCGGTGCGGAAGCTTCCCCGGCTTTTGATGACCGCTCCTCCGCGAAGTCGGATTCCCAAAAGCCTGCATCTTCCCGACAGAAAACCAAAACCGGGACGAGAGAGTATCCGAAACCGAAACTGACGCCTTTCCGTTACAAAAATCGGCAAAGGAAAATTGTTCGCAGCAGAACGGTTTTCGAACAGCCTTACCGCCTGGCCATGCCCTACGTTGCTTCTCTGGGAGAATATCTTGATCTCTCAACCGACCAGGCTCCTGAAAAACTGAATCAACGGCAACTCCCTTTACTGAAAACTCCCGAGGATCTTGCAAATTGGCTGCAAAAACCTTTGGGAACAGTGGCTTGGCTGACGGACTACTTCAACGAGGCCAGACGGCCGATCGATGTCCGCAAAGCCCATTATCGATACACCTGGAAGCGGAAAAGAGCAGGCGGATATCGACTGATCGAATCCCCCCTGCCAATGTTGAAGGAAGTTCAGGAACAGATACTTGATGAAATTCTGGATCGCATTCCGGTTCATCCGACTGCGCATGGTTTTTGTACCGGACGTTCCATTGTAACCAATGCGAAACCGCATATCGGTCAGCGCATTGTTGTCAAAATGGATCTCGACAATTTTTATACACGCGTCCGTTTTTCCCGTGTCGTTGCGATCTACCGTTCAATCGGGTACTCCCGTGAGGTAGCGATTTGGCTGGCAAAATTGACGACTTCCGCCATTCCAGGCAATCTCGAA
>JALTOP010000316.1:2294-3040 GCA_027000105.1 Planctomycetaceae bacterium
TGTTTCTCCCCAGACATTTGCCGCAAGGTGCGCCGACCTCGCCTGCAATTGCGAATCTGGTCGCGTTCTCGTTGGATGTTCGACTGTCCGGTCTGGCGAAATCATTTGGCGGGAATTACACACGCTACGGAGATGATCTGACTTTCTCGGGAGGTCGGAATTTCCAGAGTTCGTTGCGTCTGTTCATTCCATTGGCTCAACAGATCATCAGACAGGAGCGTTTTGTCATCAATAAACACAAACGGAAAATTCTCCGACGCTCCAACCAGCAAACTGTTACCGGCGTGGTCGTCAACAGCAAAATGAACATCTCACGAAAGTCCTACGACACACTGAAAGCGACGCTGCACAACTGTGTCAAATTCGGGCCTGCTTCCCAGAATCGGGATGATCACCCCAATTATCGTGACCACTTGAGGGGACGAATCGCTCATGTGCAGCAATTGAATCGCGCGAGGGGAGAAAAACTGCTGGCGATATTCGAAAAAATCGACTGGTAGGCGAGGTCGGCTACCCGCATCCTGATCACCTCACAGCATCCCTGTTGCAACGGCGCTCATTCAAGTCCCTGCGTTCCCGACTTCCGGCAGTACCGTACAAGCGAAGGCAAACAAGCGAAAACAGACAACAGGAAGCGGAAAGGGAAATGTTCAGGTTGCCTGTCTGTCACTCACCATGAGGCTGGTCGCCAGGCTCCCGGCAAAACGGAACGATGCGAATGGGGCAAGTGGCAGAAAAAACGGATC
>JALTOP010000316.1:3050-3891 GCA_027000105.1 Planctomycetaceae bacterium
GAACGGGTCGTCATGACGGCGGAAATATCGTAAGTCCGCTCGTTCTGGGTCGCTTCCGGATCCTTGTTGTACTCCAATGCCAGTTGATACAGTTCCTTCCCCGCCTCAGTTGGGTATTCGGCATTGACGCACGCTCTGCATAATTGCTCTTTGTCGATATTGATGCTTTTGGCAAGAGTTTCGATCTGCAGATAACGCAAGGAATCCGCACCGAGCGATTGGGCCATTTCCTGCTCGACTTCGGGAACCAGTTCATGGCCATTCATGAATTTTGGCGCAAACAATTCGCTGATTTTCGACATGTCGATGCCGTAAAAACAGGGCGCGATAATCGGCGGACAAGCAACCCGGACATGCACTTCTTTCGCTTTGCCCCGTGTTCTGATCTGATCGATCAGCCCCCGCATCGTCGTGGAACGGACAATCGAATCTTCCACCAGAATCACTTTTTTTCCCTCAAATACTTCCGGAAGTGGAGTGAATTTGGTGCGGACTTTATCAGCCCTGTTTTTCGATTCAATGAATGTTCTGCCGACGTAGCGGTTGCGCATCAACCCTTCCAGACACGGAAGATTCAGTTCATAGGCCATCGCCGAGGCGGCCGGCTTGGCGGTATCGGGAACCGGAACGACAATCGTTTCCTTATCGATCGGCAATTCTTCCTGTTCGGCCAAATGAACTCCCAAATTCGTCCGTGAAAGATAGACGCTGCGGTCATCGAGCGTACTGGCGACATTGGCGAAGTAAATCCACTCGAAAAAACAATGCGCCTGACGCGGACTTTCAGCAAAGCGATGTTTTTCCAGCTTCCCGTGCTGAATGAGAATCATCTCTCCCGGTT